>NZ_BAAFRY010000013.1:0-65363 GCF_045866295.1 Ferrigenium sp. UT5 | reverse complement strand
TGCGCACGGCGCGCTCGCGAACTTCGGGGGAATACTTCGGGGTGGGTTTCTTGTCCATAAGGGCTCCATTCTCTCAAGATTAGGAGCCTCCTCAAAACCCGGAGCGATTCACCTTTTTGATTTCATTCTCCATCCTAAAGAACAGAGTAGACATTCTTGCAAAACCGCGCGGTAGCGCGACGCTTGGGGGATGCCCCTTGCGGGCATCATCCCCAAGCGTTGTAGCTCCCTCTCTCACCCCGGATGAGCTACGATTACTGCGTTCGTTGTACTGGGCACGTCCGAGTTGTAGCTCCCTCTCTCACCCCGGATGAGCTACGATGTATGGCACGCGCACAACCGCGTGCCGGGGGTTGTAGCTCCCTCTCTCACCCCGGATGAGCTACGATACCAACGATGATGACCCCTGCGCCAGAAACGTTGTAGCTCCCTCTCTCACCCCGGATGAGCTACGATACAAGCCGCATCGAAACGATGTCCATCCGAGTTGTAGCTCCCTCTCTCACCCCGGATGAGCTACGATCGTAAGTGTCGGCAGGGCTGTATGCCCCTGGTTGTAGCTCCCTCTCTCACCCCGGATGAGCTACGATCACACGCCCTTGGGAAGCCACTGAGTCTTGGTTGTAGCTCCCTCTCTCACCCCGGATGAGCTACGATCCTGGCACTTTCCCATGCGGGTTCGAAGCGGTTGTAGCTCCCTCTCTCACCCCGGATGAGCTACGATCATGGTCGCAGTTTCCTTCTTCAAAGTGTCGTTGTAGCTCCCTCTCTCACCCCGGATGAGCTACGATCAAGGTCCGTTCCGGGACCGAGGCAGTGCTGTTGTAGCTCCCTCTCTCACCCCGGATGAGCTACGATAAGTTTCCTTGGCTCGGTATTCGGCGCGGCGTTGTAGCTCCCTCTCTCACCCCGGATGAGCTACGATGTCGAAAGCGAAATGCAAAGATAAGGATACGTTGTAGCTCCCTCTCTCACCCCGGATGAGCTACGATCAAGTGTGTCGTCAAGCGTGGTGTTGGCCTGTTGTAGCTCCCTCTCTCACCCCGGATGAGCTACGATTAAACAAGATTGGGATATGCCGGAAGCGACGTTGTAGCTCCCTCTCTCACCCCGGATGAGCTACGATCAAAAGTATAAACAGGTATTTCATAGACAGGTTGTAGCTCCCTCTCTCACCCCGGATGAGCTACGATTGTCGGGCTGAACGGTAAAGATAGTACCCGGTTGTAGCTCCCTCTCTCACCCCGGATGAGCTACGATCAACGTGCCGCCCAAGGCGCCGTAAGCGCTGTTGTAGCTCCCTCTCTCACCCCGGATGAGCTACGATGTCAAGACGTGGAGCGACCTGACCCAGCCGGTTGTAGCTCCCTCTCTCACCCCGGATGAGCTACGATTTTTTTTTATGAGGGCTGATGTCGCAAGGGGTTGTAGCTCCCTCTCTCACCCCGGATGAGCTACGATTTTTCCGGTCGTCACCATCTTGGTCATTTCGTTGTAGCTCCCTCTCTCACCCCGGATGAGCTACGATGCGTGCAGGCGCAAGGCGGCGGGAGCGCCGGTTGTAGCTCCCTCTCTCACCCCGGATGAGCTACGATAGACCCGAAGCAAATGCCCGCCCAGCCTAGGCTGGGCGGGCATTCTGCTTTCAAAAAATGATTCAGAACAGAAGCAGTTGGTTGGTCTTGAGGGCTTTTTCCTGAAAAAGCGGCAGGCCGACCAGCAGTTTCATGCTGGCGAATTGCTTTTCAGTGACAGAGAGGCAGCGCACCGAACCTTCCGGTGGCAGGTTATCTATTAGCCGTTTGTAGTGTTTCTCCAACGCATCGTTACCGTTCAGGATGCGGCCATAGACCGAGAACTGGATCATGTCGTAACCATCGTTGATGAGGAAGCGGCGAAACACGGTATAGGCGCGGCGCTCTGCCTTGGTGACAACGGGTAGATCGAAGAAGACAAGCAAGCGCATGAATCGCCGGGTCTCCGTGCTCATGGTTCAGCACTCCAATCGGTGCTGCTCCAATCCGATGAGGGTGGGCTGTTCGAGCAGCGTTTCGCTGCCGCCATCAATGATGCGGGCGAGGCTTTCGATCATTTGCTCGATGGCGGAAAGAACGGACATCTTGCCGCGCGGCATGCCCATATCCACATTGAGGATGCCGACCAAAGCCGCTTTGTCTTCCGGGCGCAATTCATCATCCAGTGGCGGTACCATCTTGTGGACGAACAAATCCACCAGCGGGCGGAAGGGCTCAATCACATCATCCGCCAGGTTGAAGGCATTCTGTTCGCTGGCGTGGAATAATCCGATGGAAGGCATCAGTCCATGCGCCACCAGTCCGCGCGCAATCGTGCCGCGCAACACCGCATAGCCGTAATCCAGCGCAGCATTGGCGAAGCGCGCCTGATCGCGGCGAAAATCCTTGCCAAACAATTGCGTGAAGTAAAAGAAAGAGGCCTGACCTTCGACGTTGTTGACATCACCAGAGCGCACGCGCCGCGCGTAGGAGTCCATCCTGTCCCCGCCTTCGCGCCCCAATAGTTTCAGGCAAGCAGATTGGTTGGCAATCTTCTGGCGCACGATAGTTGCCCAGGTTTGTTTCGCTACTGGACGCGGCAGGTCGAGTTGCAATCGCAGCCAGCGCGTGGCGCGGGAATGCGACAGGAAGGGGATGAACACGCCGCTGGGGTGATGCGTGTCGCCCGTGGCAAACAGGCTGATGCCATATTCGCCGCACGCGGAAAGCACCGGGTGGGTGAGCGTGATCTCGCGGTGATTGAGCACGATCACCGCGATGTCCTCAAATGGCACGAAGGCGGTTTGCGCTTGCTCAATGGCAAGGCGAAATTGCTCGCGCCGCAGTTTGGCTGGGCGCGAGATGACGACGCTACGCCAAGTCACGACGTTGCTCTGGCGGGGCGGGGTAACGGTTGCCAAGGACATCGACGTTGAATTTTTCGATGCTCAATGCGGTTTTAACACCGATGCCTTCAATGCTTCCATCTTTGCCAACGCTGAGATTGCGGTCATGCGCCCAGAGGTTGATACATCCCGTTCCTCGATGAGTGCTAGCGTAATAACCTTCACGGGTCTCTTTTTTCAGTTTTACGCGAACAAAGTCATTTGAATACAGCGAGAAGCAGAATTCAAAACTGTCGTCAATGAGTGTCCATTCATCTTCATCTTTAAAAGCCACAATCGCCCGATTCGGCAGCTCTCTTGCCACAGCATGATGTACATACACAGGCACAAGATGAAACTTGCCCGCTTTGGTGAATACATCCACCCGCACCATGGTGTCGTTCTTGGCGATGCCTCCGCGTATCGGGATGCCGGAGAGTTTGTCGATGACCATCGTCACGGTGCGTACGATGGGGCCGGTCGGGTTGCCGTCTTTGTCCGGTTTGCGTGGCAGCGCACGCAGTCGTTCGATTTTGGCCTGCTCGTCCGCGGTCAGTGCGCGCTTGGCTGTCTTCGCGGTTTTCTCGATTTCCTTGGTGCGTTTTTCCCGCTCCTCCCGTCTGGCAACCCAGTCGCGCAGCGCGGCGTAAAGTTTTTCATTGCGGTGCGGGTCGATCAATTTATCCACGTCGGCTGGCTTGAGGTCGGTGACGGCGACCTTTTGTGTTACGCCGCCTTGCGCCTTGAGGCTTTCCGGTTGCGCGTAGATGGTTTCCTTGTGCGCCGCGCCACTGTTGCGCCGTTGCGGCGCACGCGAGACGAATAGCGGCTTCACGGCTGCCAATGCCTCCGGCGGATAGGTGCCGAGGCGTGCCACCTCTTCGCGCAGCAACGCGGGGTCGTCGATTTTCAGGCGCGCTTCGAGTTCGTTGCGGAAATGCTCCCACGGTTTGGGAAAGTGCTGTTCCAGCCGGTCGAACATGGCGGGATTGATGATCTCACCCGTCTCCATGTCCACGAAGCCTTCGCGCACCTGTTCCAGTTCCTTGCGGCGCGAATAGTCCGATAGGCGCTTGACCATGCCGTGACTGCACGCCGCCACCACGGCGGCATCCAGTGCGTGGTGGCGGTCGCTGTCCCCGCGCACCTTGATCAATCCCCAGCGGGCGCGCAGGAAGGCGGTGAGCTGGCCACTGATCACGACACAACGCTTGGCTTCGCTGTCCTCATGCAGTTGCAGATACTGTTCAACGTAATTTTTGAAGAAGCGACAGATGTAGCGCGTGTCGTTGAGATTGCGCTCGCGGAATTCTTTCGCTTCCTTTTCGCCGAAGTCTTTGCGCAATAAACGGGTTCGTTTTGCAAGGCGATAGGCTTTGTTGGATTCAACGAAGCCCACGAATTGCCGCCAGCGTTGGCTATCGTCTTTGCCGCCCAGATATTCGAACGGGGTGCGATTGCCTTTGTCGCGGTTTTCCTTGGCGAATACCAGCACGCGGTTGTTCTTGCTGTCGTCGAAGCTGCGCGAATAAGGCAGCGCATGGTCAATCTCGACATAACCGTTCTCAAACAAACGATGCAGGTCTATCGGTTCGATGGAGTAGGCACACTTGCCCTGTTGTTCACGGTAAAGCTGGTACTTCTCGAACTCTTTGCCTTTGACTGCGCCAACGATATTGAAGGTGCTGGCAAACTCGGCTTTGTGTTTTTCATTGTTATCGCGGAATTCTTTTTGCAGCTTTTCCACTTCACGCCGCTCGTCGAGTGGGCGCGATAAATCCCGCGCCATCTCGATATGGACTTCATGCGGTGAGCCATATTCCTTGATGATGGCATTCACCACTTTGCGCGCTTGATTCAGCGCGCGTAGCACCACGGGATTGCGTGGGATGTCCATGTCATCGTTGAAGACCATGCGCCCATCTTTGTCGCGCCCCGAATAAAAAGGCGGCAGGTATTTGTGTTCACCCGCGCCCACCTTGTGCAACTGGCTGTGGTGATAGCCCGCTTTCACGCAGGCTTCGTCATAGCGTAGCCCGGCTTCCATCTGCGGCAGGATGGCGTAAAGCGCCTTGAGCGAGAGGTTGCTGAACTTGTCGAAGCGGATGTCGAGCAGGGTATCCACCAGCTCATCCTTGTTCGGCAGATCGAGCTTGCCGAGTTCGCGTGCGACCTCCACGTCCTCCTTGTACACGGTAAGCGCCCACGCGATCTGGTCGAGCAGTTGCGGCCTGCCTTCCAGCGCTTCGGTGGAAATCTTCTGCCACTCGGCTTCCAGACCCTTGTCCTTGAGCGTCTTGCGTAGTTCATGCCAGGCAGGGAGTTTGATGAGCTTGTCGGTTTCCGGGTCTTTGGCTTTTTCTTCGGCTTTTGCTCCGCTGGGGTAGGGCAGGCCGGTATAGCGGAACGTCTCGGGCAGGCATCCTGCCTTGACCAGCGCATTGCGCAGTTGCTTGTAGGTCAGATCGCCCGCCTGCTGGTACGGCAGCGGCAAGGCGATGCGGCGCTCCGCTTCATTCAATGGCCGGGTCGTGCCGTTCACCATGATGCGCAGATTGTTGAGCCGGGTGAGCCAGACATGGCGCTCTGCGGTGAAGCTGGCTTTGGGCGCGCGGTATTCGCCTTTCTCGAAAGTGCAGTGGCCCAGCATTTTCAGCAAGTCCTTGCCTGACAGCGGCGGCTTCTGCGCCCAGAACAGCCCGCTTTTCCTGTCTCCGTTGCCGAGGATGGCGGTTTGCAGTTCGGCGCTGGTGTGCGGGTTGCCCAACTCGCGTTGGCGCTTGAACAGCAGCGCAAATTCATCGTTGAGCAATACGCGGGAGAGCGCCTTGCTGTAGTCGCCCTGTTTGTTGCGTTGCGCGTCGGGGAATTCGGCCAGCACCATCTCGGCGGCGCTGCGGTAGCTCTTCTCCTGCATCAGTTTCTTGGTGCCAGCCAGCCCATTCTTGACCCTGCCGCCTTCGTTGTCGTTTTCCGCCGCTTTTTCTTCGGCACGGCTAATCCAGTGAAAGCCGCGATGCTTGCACAGGTGGTAGATGACGCGCGTCCATTCTTCGTTATTCAGTCGGCGATCAAGCGCCTCGACGCGCAGTTGCCACAACGATTGCGTGTAAGGCTGCTGTTTTTTGAACAGGTTGGCATCGGCAATCAGGCCTTCGCGCTTCAGCAGCCTCGCCAGCTTGGTCAGCCGCCATGCTCGGCGGCGCAGACGGCGGCGCAACAGGCGCGCAGTGCGTCGAGCGAGGTTAAGCGATTCTCCTTCTTTCGCGGTCTCGGCCTTGTCGAAACAGCGCACCCCTAGATCGACGATGCGGGTTTCATTGAGCACACACCAGCCAACCGAGGCGATGCCGATATCCAGGCCGAAAGTGAGGGGGCCGAGATTTTTATGCTTGCTTGTCATTCTTCTTCTCCCTTATGATTCGCCACGTAGCTTATCCGGGGTGAGAGCCGTTGCTACAATAAAGATAAAGCCGAAAGGCTGAATCTGTATCCGAAAACCCGACGGGGGAACCCGTCGGGTTTTCATTTTGTGGGTTGCGTTGGCTTGGTGCAAGCCTTGTGGAATGGGCAGTGTGTGTTATGCCGCGCTGATCTGCTGAAACAGCGCCAGTCTCCTGCGATCTATTTTGCCTTGTTCGGCGGCGGTCAGGATCGCGCAGTCCGGTTCGTGCGAATGGCTGCAATTGGCGAAGCGGCATTGGCCGAGATAGGGGCGGAATTCGGGGAAGTTTCTTTCCAGCGCGGCAAAATCCAGGTGGTGCAAGCCGAACAGTTGCACGCCGGGACAGTCGATCAGGTCGCTGTCCGGGTTGAGGTGATACAGCCTTGCGTGGGTGGTGGTGTGTTTGCCGGAATCTAGCACGGTGGATATTTCGCGGGTGGCGGCCAGCGCCGCGGGAATCAGCGCGTTGACCAGGGTGGACTTGCCCATGCCGGATTGTCCGACCAGCACGCTGGCGTGTCCTTGCAGATAGGGCAGCAGCGGGGCGACATCCTGTTTTGCCGACAACTCCAGCACGTGATAACCAATCTTCGTATATGGCGCGAGTTGTGCGCGGGCCGCGACGACTTGTGGCAGGTCGCTCTTGTTCAGCACGATCAGGATTTCCAGCTTCTGGTCGTGGGCGGCGAGCAGGCAGCGCGCCAGCAGTTCGTCGTTGAACGAAGGCTCGCTGGCGACGACGATGATGAGTTGCGTGACGTTGGCGGCGATGATCTTCTGTTTCCAGGCGTCGGAGCGGTAGAGCAGGCTGGTGCGCGGCGCGATGCGGTCGATCACGCCCTGACCGGTGCCGGTGCGGGAGATCTCAAGGGTGTCGCCACACGCCACCTCGCTTTTCTTGCCGCGCGGCACGCATTCGAGGATTTCCCCATTCGGCAATTCGGCCAGATAGTGGCGGCCGAAGGCGGCGATGACGCGTCCTTGCAGCGCGTTGCTCAAGGTTTGAACAGCGCGTCCACTTTGGCGGCGCAGATGAAATCGTTCGCGGACAAACCGCCGACGCTGTGGGTGGAATATTCCACGCGGCAGGTGTTGTAGCCGACCGCGAGTTCGGGGTGATGGTCTTCGCGGTGCGTCATCCACGCCAGCGCGTTGACGAAGGCGATGGTCTGGTAATAATTCTTGAACTGGAAGGTCTTGCTGATTCGTTGGTCGTTTAATGCCCAGCCTTCAAGCTGTTCGAGCAGCGCGCGCGATTCGTCGTCGGTCAGCGCGGGCGTGCCTGCCGCGCAGGGTTTGCAGTGTGTTGTTGCCAGGTCGTGCAGGTGTGTCATGGCGCTCTCACTTGAAATGATAGTAGGTCTGGTTCAGGTGCGCGGCCAAGTCCTGTTCTTCCTGTGGAGTGAGATGTGCGCCCACCATGCCGGAGCAGAACTTGATCTGCGGAATCAGGTCGGCAGCGCTGCGCACTTTGTGATCCGGACGGGTGAAAATGGCGCTGCCGTCGCCGCCCATCTTGCCTTCGTGGCAACTGCTGCATTCGTATTGGGCAAACAGCCGCTTGCCATTTTCGCTATTCCCGTCGGTAAATGGGGCGGCGTTTGCAATAGTGCCGGTGGCCAGGAACAGCATGAAGAAATAATTTTTCATTTTGATTCTCCTGTTTGTTGCAGGTGGGCGATGCGCACCGGCGCGGGCGGATGCGATTCGTAGAACGTAGCGTATAACGGATCGGGGGTCAGCGTCTTGGCGTTGTCCTGATACAGCTTGACCAACGCGCTGACCAGCTCCCGGGCATCAGTCTGTTGCGCGGCGTAAGCATCGGCTTCGAATTCGTGCTTGCGCGACCAGGCGGAGGCGAGCGGGTGCAGCAGAAAAGTGAACACCGGCAGCGCCAGGAAGAACAGCAGCAGTGCGGTTGACGTCGTTTGCGCTTGCACGCCCAGCCCCTGATAGAACCAGGGGGCATGCAGCAATTGCGCCAGCAGCCACAGGAAGCCGAGGCTGATGGCAAAGGTCAGCGCGATGCGTTGCAACACGTGATGCCGCTTGAAGTGTCCCAGTTCGTGCGCCAGCACGGCGTCAATCTCCGCCGGCGCGAGACGATGCAGCAGCGTGTCGAAGAACACGATGCGTTTGGTTTTGCCGAAGCCGGTGAAATAGGCGTTGCCGTGCGCGCTACGGCGGCTCCCGTCCATCACGAACAAACCGCTGGCGGCAAACCCGCAACGCGCGAGCAGTGCCTCGATCCGGGATTTCTGCGCCTCGTCCCGGAGCGGCTCGAACTGGTTGAACAGCGGCGCGATGAACGTCGGATACAGATACAGCAGCAACAGGTTGAACGCCACCCACACGCCCCATACGTACACCCACCACGCGTCGCCCATCTCGCCCATCAACCACAGCACGGCAAGGAGCAAGGGCAGACCAATCACCACGCCCAGCAATAACGCCTTCAGCGCATCCATGAAATACAGGCGCAGCGTCATCTTGTTGAAGCCGTAGCGAGCCTCGATGTTGAACGTGCGGTACAGATCGAATGGCATCTCCAGCAGCGATTGCGCCAGCAGCACGGCGGCGATCAGCGCCGCGCCCTGCAGCAGGGGATGGGCGACGAAACCCGAGGTCGTCTGGTGCAGCCACTGGATGCCGCCGCCGAGGGTGAAAACCAGCAGCAGCGCGGCGTCGAACAGCACGGTCAGCATGCCGAAGCGGGTCAGCGTCGAAGTGTAATCGGCGGCCTTGTGATGGGCGGCGATGCCGATTTGTTCGCGGAAGGCGGCGGGCACCTCGGCGCGGTGTGCCGCGACATGGCGCAACTGCCGCCGCGCCAGCCACAGCTTGACCGCGACGTTGGTCAGCAGGACAAGCACGAACACAAGGCTGAAAGTATCTGGGGTCATATTTTGGCTGGCTGGAAGCGGGCGCGCTGTGCCACAATGCGCACCTCATTCATTGGAAAAAGCGCGGCGAATTATGGCACAAAACCAGAACAACCTTATCTGGATAGACATGGAGATGACGGGGTTGTCGCCCGATACGGACCGCATCATCGAAGTGGCGCTGGTCGTCACCGACGGCAACCTCGAGATCGTGGAAGAGGCGCCGGTGCTGGTGGTGCACCAGCCCGACAGCGTGCTCGACGGCATGGACAACTGGAACAAATCCACCCACGGCAAATCCGGCCTCATCGACCGGGTCAAGGCTTCGGTGCTGGACGAATCGGTCGTGCAGGCGCAGATGCTGGAATTTCTCAAGCAGCACGTGCCGGCCAAGACCTCGCCGATGTGCGGCAATTCCATCTGCCAGGACCGGCGCTTCCTCGCGCGCTGGATGCCGCAACTGGAAGACTATTTCCACTACCGCAACCTCGACGTCAGCACCCTCAAGGAACTGGCGCGGCGCTGGAAGCCCGAAGTAGCGAACGGCATCAAGAAGCACGGCAAGCACGAAGCGCTGGCCGACATCTACGAATCCATCGCGGAAATGAAGCATTACCGCGACAATTTCCTGAAGCTTTGAGCCAGTGGGCCGGACTGTGGGTCGGACTTCAGTCCGACAGGGCAGGATAAATTCAATCACTTGTCGGGTTGCACCCGCAAGGGGTAGGCCGTGGCTGTATGGGGCTAAAGCCCCGACAGCACACGCTCAAACCCGACCCACAAAGCACAGCGGGGGTTTGTGGGTCGGACTTCAGTCCGACAGGGCAGGATAAATTCAATCACTTGTCGGGTTGAAACCCGACCCACAGGGAGCAGCGGGGGTTTGTGGGTCGGACTTCAGTCCGACATACACGGGTTGCAAGTTCAGGAACGGGAAGCCGGGTGGCTTCCCGTTTTTACTTCGTGTCGGCGTTTTCCAGAGATTTGCGATAGGCGTCGTAATCCGGTGTGGGTTGGGTCGCCCGCTCCATCGGGGTGCGCTTCGCATCGTTGCTTTGCTTGATGCCTTCATACAGGTTGCGCGCAGGATTGGCGCACGCGGTCAGCAACAGCGCGGAGAGTATCAGTAGTCGTTTCATATCGCCGTCCTTCAGTTGTTGGTGTTCGCCCAGTTGACAATTCCCTGTGCATCCATCGCCCCCGCCTGCCGTGCCACTTCGCGTCCGCCCTTGAACAAGGCCAGCGTCGGGATGCTGCGGATGTTGAATTGGGCGGCGAGGTTCTGCGCCTGTTCGGTGTCCAGCTTGACCACGCGCATCTGCGGTTCCAGTTGTTGCGTGGCCTGGGCATAGGCGGGGGCCATCATCTTGCAGGGGCCGCACCAGGGGGCCCAGAAATCCACCAGCACCGGGATGTCGCTGGTGCCGATATGGCGCATGAAGTTGGCTTCGGTGAGCTCGACTGGATGAGCGTCGAACAGCGGCTGCTTGCATTTGCCGCAGGTGGGGTGGGCATCCAGCTTTTCGGCGGGGACGCGGTTCACCGCATCGCAATGCGGGCAGACGATGTGTTTCGGGTCGGACATGATCGCTCCTTGATTGATTGGCAACCACCAAAATGTGGGTGGCCGCCAGGAATTCAAGCTCTCTGCACGTCATTTCCGCGCAGGCGGAAATCCAGCTATAAAAAATGGCGAAGCCGACACAGCAGCGTTTGTCCGCTTCGCGGGCGTGTTATTTCGGCTGGATTCCGGCTTTCGCCGGAATGACGATTCAGGGTAATCGCACGCGCATCGACAGATCGATCGCCTGCACATCTTTCGTCAGCGCGCCGATGGAGATGCGATCCACGCCGGTGGCGGCGACGAGGTTCACGTTGTCCAGCGTGATGCCACCGGAGGCTTCCAGTTCGGCGCGGCCTGCGGCATGTTCCACGGCACGCTTCATGTCTTCGAGCGAGAAGTTGTCCAGCAGGACGAGTTTTGCGCCCGCAAGCAGCGCCTCGTCGAGTTGCGCCCTGTTTTCCACTTCGATCTGGATCGGTATATGCGGCGGCGTGAGGCGGAAAGCGAGTTCCATCACCTCGCTGATGCCGCCCGCTGCGGTGATATGGTTTTCCTTGATCAGGACACCGTCAAAAAGCGCAAGGCGCTGGTTGTGCCCGCCGCCGACCGTTACCGCATACTTCTGCGCCATGCGCAGACCGGGCAGGGTCTTGCGCGTATCCATGATCTTTGCCCTGGTTCCTGCCACGGCCTCGACGTAGCGGTGCGTGAGGGTTGCCGTGGCGGACAGGGTTTGCAGGAAGTTCAGCGCCGGGCGCTCGGCGGACAGCAAGGCACGCGCATTGCCGTCGAGGGAACACAGCGTCTGGCCGGCGTGCGCCGGTTTGCCTTCCTGTACTTGCCAGACGATATTGCAGTCCGGGTCCAGCGCTTTGAAACATTCTTCGAACCAGAGCGTGCCGCACAGCACCATGTCCTCGCGCGTGATGACGGAGGCGTGTGCCGCCGCGTGTTCGGGGATCAATTGCGCGGTCAGATCGCCGCTGCCGATGTCCTCGTCGAGTGCGGTGCGGACATTGGCGAGGAGGTGTTGGGTGAGCGAGTTATGGGACATGTTCAGCATCTGGAATCGTTGTGAGCGAATTGTAACGTGTCGGCAGGAATCGTTGCGGGCCGTATAATCTGTCCCATTGATTTTGGCCGGAACGGCATCCCCCGATGAACGACGAAGATTATATGCGCGCCGCGCTAGAACAGGCGCGACTGGCTGCCGAGGCCGGCGAGGTGCCGGTGGGTGCGGTGGTGGTGAAGGCGGGCGAGATCGTCGGGCGCGGTTTCAATGCGCCGATTTCGCGGCACGACCCGACGGCTCACGCCGAGATGATGGCCATGCGCGATGCGGCGCGGCATCTCGGCAATTACCGCCTGGTCGGGTGCGAACTGTTTGTCACCTTGGAACCGTGCATCATGTGCGTTGGCGCGATGTTTCATGCGCGCATCGCGCGGGTGGTGTACGGCGCAAAGGAACCCAAGACCGGCGCGGCCGGCAGCGTGTTCAACCTGTTCGGCGATTTCCCCCACCCCAATCCGCCTCCGGGAGGAGAAGGGGCCAAGATCAGTCTCAATCACCACGCGCGCATCGAGGGCGGGGTACTGGCCGACGCTTGCGGCAGGCTGTTGAGCGGTTTTTTCGCCGCACGGCGCGCGCAACAGAAGATGCAATGAAAATCGTCATCCACATTCCAAGCCAGACACTGACGCTGTTCGATGACGGCGGCACTCTGTTGCAGCGCTATCCGGTTTCCACCGGCGCTAACGGGGTGGGCGAGGAGAGCGACAGTTTTTGCACGCCGCGCGGCCGGCATGTCATCCGCGCCAAGATCGGTGCCGGGCAGGCGCCGAACACGGTGTTCGTGCGGCGGCGTCCGACCGGCGAAATCTACACGCCGCAACTGGGCGCGCAATATCCCGGACGCGACTGGATCCTGACGCGCATTCTCTGGTTGTGCGGCACCGAGCCGGGCTATAACCGGGGCGGCAATTGCGATACCATGCGGCGCTACATTTACATCCACGGCACGCCGGACGGGACCGAACTTGGCAAGCCGGGTTCGCGCGGCTGCATCCGGATGCGCAATGCCGACCTGCTGAATTTATTCGATCGCGTTGCCACGGGTACCGAGGTCCAGATCATCGCTTGATGGCACTTTGAGAAAGGGGGCTGCAAATGAGTAATCCCTTCACGGTCAGTCTGGTGTGCTGGCACGACGGCGAACCGATGCTGCGCGCCATTCGCGAAGCCGTATTCATTCGCGAGCAGGGCGTGCCTGCGGAACTGGAGTGGGATGAATTCGACGCGACCTGCCGCCACGCGCTGGCGCTGGGCCTGTCGGGCGAAGCGGTCGGCTGCGGGCGCATCCTGCCCAACGGCCATATCGGGCGCATCTGTGTGATGCCACCATGGCGCAAGCAGAAAGTCGGCACGGCGATCATGGAGTCGTTGCTGAACGAGGCGCGTTCGCGCGGTTATAAAATAGTCGATGTCGATGCCCAGACCCACGCGGTGCCGTTCTACGAGAACTTCGGCTTTATCAGGCAGGGCAAGGAATTCATGGATGCGGGCCTGCCGCACATCAAGATGACGCTGGCGCTCAAGCCGCGCTGAAGAGGGGTTTGTGGGTCGGACTGTAGGTCGGACTTTAGTCCGACAGAAATAGGATAAATTCAACCCTTGTCGGGTTGCACTCGCAAGGGGCAGACCGTGGCTGCCTCGAAGAGGTTCTTGCCCCCTCGGGGGTAAGAGGGGCTATAGCCACGACAGCACACGCTCAAACCCGATCCGCACAACCTGTCGGGTTAAAACCCGACCCACACAATCCCCCCTCTACTTCCCGTCAAGATATTCCTGGTCGTTGAAATTAAGCACCGCCTCCGGCTGGAACACGGTAAAGGCGGTGATCAGCATGCCGGTCATGAACGCCTCGGTCAGCAGGATGATCGGTGCGGCGATCAGGTAGTGGCGCTGGATCTCGCCCCAGGAATAATGGCTCAACGCCAGCAACAGCAGCGTGGTGGCCACCACGTTCAACAGGATGGCTAGTCCGGCGCAGACGAAACCGTTCCACAGCACGAACAAGAACAGATTTTTGGGCAGATTCCGCTGGCTGAAACGCAGCAGCCATTCGCTGAACAACACCGGGATGGCGATCATCAGCAAGCCGTTGAGGCCGAGTGCAACCCAGTCCAGGTCCATCCTGAACCAGGTGGCGACCATCACCAGCGAGATCATCGCGGTCGCGACTTGCCAACCGAACAACAGCACGAACAGGGTTGCCCCCAGCACATGGAAGTTGAAGCCGGGACGGATGCCTGCGTTGAACTGCCAGAAGATGAATGCGCCGATGGTGAGCCCGACCAGCGCGTTCACCATCTGGCGGTTATTCAATATCGCGCGCCAGGGCGCGCTGCGCAGGGCGCGGAACAGCGCATAGACAAAGACCAGATTGGCCAGCCAGAGCCAGTCGCTGTCGATCAGAAGGGCGGGCAGATTCACGGCAGGGCGTAGGGCAGGGCTTCAAATTCGAGTCGCGCGCCGGTGATTGCGCGCAGATGGACGGGAAAATCCGCCACGACTTCGGTCTGCACCACGGCCAGCAGTTCGAAACCGCCATGCGCGGCGCGCGCAGCCTGCACCACCTTGCCGCAAGCCTGCTCCGGTTGCGCCGCGCTGAACAGCTCATCGCCCGCCAGCGGCGCTTCGTCGCACATCACGCGCGCCAGATACATGCGCCGCTTCGGTTTGCCGAGGTAGTGCATGCGTGCCACTACCTCCTGTCCCGGATAGCAGCCCTTCTTGAAATTCACCCCGCCGATCACCTCGAAATTCACTATCTGCGGCACGAAGGCTTCCTGCGTCGCGGGCAGAATGAAAGGAATGCCGGCACGGATGTCGAGCCAGTCCCAGCAGTTCGCCCCGGCGGGTGTCGCCGAGGCCCGCAACGCCAGCCACAAGGTCTGCGCGCGTGCGGCCGTGGTCGCGATCTGGAAACGTGCTGCGCCGCGACAGATGATCACCGCATCGTCAGTGTGTGCCGCTTCCCAGGGTTGCTGCGGCAGTGCCGCAAAATGCGGTTGCAATTGTTGCAGCGCCGCTTTGCCGGCAACGCCGAGACACACTTTTTCCGCGCTCACATTGGCGACTTTCACCTTGGCGCGCAGCACGTACATCGAAAGCTTCTTGCGCATCGGTTCTGCCAGTGCGTGCGGCAATTGCAACAAATAATCTTCAGCTTCACGCCAGATCAACAGGCTCGCCAACATCCGTCCCTTGGCGGTGTTGAAGC
Source organism: Ferrigenium sp. UT5 (assembly GCF_045866295.1). Lineage (NCBI taxonomy): Bacteria > Pseudomonadati > Pseudomonadota > Betaproteobacteria > Nitrosomonadales > Gallionellaceae > Ferrigenium > Ferrigenium sp. UT5. The sequence continues at coordinate 50,290 of NZ_BAAFRY010000013.1, read as the reverse complement.
TGGAAAGCTGGGCGTGGCCGGCCGTCACTTCGCGGATGTCGTTGCTCAACAGATTCTGCAAGAAGGATTCCGCCTCCTCGCCGCTGACGCGCAGCAGGCCGAAGTGCGACAGATCGCACAGCACCGTACCTTCCTGCGTCGCCGCGCGTTCTGCGGCGGCATCGCCGAAATCCTGCACCGTGCCCTCCGCGAGGCGCGCGCCCTGCGTGGTCAAAAAATCCTGCCAGTCCTGGTTCATCGTCGCTGTCCCGTAATTGCAAGTCGGGCAATATTACCGCGAAGCGCGGGCTTTCGGCTAAACTCCCGCGCCATGAAATCCCTGTTTCCTGCGCTGTTTTGTCTGCTGCTCGCCGCCTGCGATGGCGCGCTGTGGAACAACCCCTATCCGGCGGCGGACGAGGGCCGGGACATCCTCTACACCGCGTTCACCGAGCGCCCCAAACACCTCGACCCGGCACAGGCGTATAGCGAGAACGAGTATGAATTCCTCGCCAACATCTACGCGCCGCCCTTGCAATACCACTACCTGAAGCGCCCCTACCAGCTGGTGCCGCTGGCGGCGCGCGAGATGCCCGCCGTCCGTTATTTGGGCAAGGACCGGCGTCCCTTGCCCGCCACGGCCTCGCCGCAGCGCATCGCCTACAGCGTGTATGAAATCCGCATCAAGCCGAACATGCGCTACCAGCCGCATCCGGCTTTCGGGACGGGAAATCTCCACCTGACGGAACGAGACCTGGACGGCATCCATGCCCTCTCCGATTTCGCGGCGACGGGCACTCGCCTCGTTACGGCTGCGGACTATGCGCACCAGATCAAGCGCCTGGTGCATCCGCAACTGCATACCCCCATCGCCGGGGTGATGATGGAGTACATCGTCGGGCTGAAGGAGTATGCGGCGGCATTGCAGGCGGCGAACACGGCGCAGCCGGAGGCCTTTCTCGACCTCGATGCCCAGCCGTTGCGCGGTGTCGAGGTGGTGGACGACACCACCTACCGCATCACCATTCACGGCAAATATCCGCAGTTCGCCTACTGGCTGGCGATGCCGTTTTTCGCGCCCATGCCGCCCGAGGTGGAGCGTTTCTACGCCCAGCCCGGCATGAAGGAGCGCAACCTCACGCTGGACTGGTGGCCGGTCGGCAGCGGCCCCTATTACCTCTCCGAGAACGATCCCAACCGGCGCATGGTACTGACGAGGAATCCCTATTACGACAGCGAGACTTATCCGGGCGAGGGCGAAGCGGGGGATGCCGGAGCGGGGTGGCTGCGCGACGCGGGCCAGCCGCTGCCGCTCATCGAACAAATCGTGTTCTCGCTGGAAAAGGAAACCATCCCGTACTGGAACAAATTCCTGCAAGGCTATTACGACGCCTCCGGCATCAGTTCCGACAGCTTCGACCAGGCGGTGCAAGTCAGCGTCGGCGGCGAAGCGAATGTGAGCGATGAAATGAAAGCACAGGGCATCACGCTCTCCACTGCGGTCGCCACTTCCACGATGTACACCGGTTTCAACTGGCTGGACCCGGTCGTCGGCGGGAATTGTGTCGGTTTGGCGAGCGTTCCCCCACCCCAACCCTCCCCCGGGGGGAGAGGGGGCGACCGTGAAAAGCAATCATGCAATCCGGAACGTGCACAAAAATTAAGGCAGGCCATCGCCATCGCGGTGGACTTCGAAGAATTCATCTCCATCTTCGCCAATGGACGCGGCATCAGCGCACAGTCGCCCATCCCGCCCGGCATCTTCGGTTATCGTGCCGGTTGTGAAGGCGTCAACCGCTATGTGTACGACTGCGTCAACGGCGAGGCGAAGCGCAAGCCGGTCGCCGAGGCGCAACGCCTGCTGGCCGAGGCGGGCTATCCCAATGGCGTGGACGCGCAGACGAAACAGCCGCTGGTGATCCACCTCGACACGACCGCCAGCGGCGTCGGCAACAAATCGCGCCTCGACTGGCTGCGCAAACAGTTCGACAAGCTTGGCGTGCAGCTCGACGTGCGCAGCACCGACTACAACCGCTTCCAGGATAAAGTGCGGCGCGGCGACACCCAGATGTTCTACTACGGCTGGAACGCCGATTATCCCGACCCGGAAAATTTCCTGTTTCTGCTGCACGGGGCGCAGGGCAAGGTGAAGTTCGGCGGCGAAAACGCCAGTAACTATCGCAATCCGGAATTCGACCGCCTGTTCGAACAGATGAAGAACATGGAGAACAGCCCGGCACGCCAGGCCATCATTGACGCCATGCTGGAAATCCTGCGCCGCGATTCGCCCTGGCTGTGGGGCTACCACCCGAAGAATTACGTGTTGCAACACAGCTGGGTAAACAACGTCAAGCCCAACATCATGGCCAACAACAAACTCAAATACTGGCGCGTGGATGCGGCACAACGGGATCAGGCACGCCGGGCATGGAACAAGCCGGTGTACTGGCCGCTGTGGCTGGGTGGGTTATTGCTGGGCTTATTGGCTTGGGGAATGTGGCGAGTGTTGCAGAAGCGTGAGGAGGCGAGGTGAGCGGCGGTAAACCGGGGACACCCATTACTGCGAAATGAGTCAACCTGTTGCGTCGCTCGCAAACAAAAAAGGCGCGCCCGCAGGCGCGCCTTCTTCACGATGCACGAAAGATCAGACCTTCGCTTCGACCAGCCAGAAATCATGCTGGTTGCAGAAGCTGGTACCGAACACCTTGCCTTTGTAGCCGTCGGGCAGCGCATATTCAGAGATCGGGCTGTCCTTCGGCGTAAAGGTCTTTGCGCCCACCACGGTACCGTCGGCCAGCAACAGGGTATGGCGCACGATGAAGTGCTCCTCCGACATCGGATGCGGTGTGCTCAACTTGACATTGCCGTCAACAATCTCGATGTGCGGCACATGGGTGCCGGCCTTCTTCTCCCAGCGGCCCGGGTTCTCCTTGGTGTAGAAAAGATTCTGTGCGGGCAGCCCGTCGGTCGCGTGCTCGGCCGCACCGGCCTTTCCGATACTGGCAACGACCGCTGCTGCGGCAGCGCCGGTGAGGAAGGTTCTACGATTCATGCTCATTGCAAGTCTCCTTGGTTATTAACGATAAATCTATCCGAACATTGTACCGCACTTCTACGGCTGCGCCGATACGGATGAACGTAGAACCAGGGACAGACCTCGCCCCGTGATACTCGGCCGGATGCGCCACCATATTTGCGCGCACCGGATTCAGCTCGATATAGTCCTGGCAGCCCAGCAAAAGGACGCATTGTTTCGGCACTGGAGGGGGGTATGAATTGCATGCGCTGGGGAGAAGTGCGGCTGCGCATATCAAACAATTGAGTGGACTCTGATCGAGCCCGCCCGATAGGGGCGCGCTATTCTAAGGATGCGCGCCCAAACGCGCTACGCGGATGCCGGCCAGCACTGGAAGCAAGCCGCCCAATGCTATTTGGCCACTTGCTTTTCGCGGATCTCGTCCAGGGTCTTGCAGTCGATGCACAAGGTAGCAGTCGGACGAGCTTCGAGTCGGCTCAATCCGATCTCTACGCCACAGTTGTCGCAATAACCGTAATCGTTGGCATCGATCCGCGCCAGCATCTTGTCGATATTTTTGATGAGCTTTCGTTCACGGTCGCGATTGCGTAATTCCAGACTCATGTCTGATTCTTGAGTTGCGCGGTCATTGGGGTCGGCGAATACAGTGGCCTCGTCTTGCATGGTATGCACGGTGCGGTCGATGTCCTGCCCCAGACTCGCCTTGATTCCGGACAGGATCGCTCGAAAATGAGCCAGCTGTTTCGAATTCATGTAGGCCTCGCCCTTTTTTTCTTTGTACGGGGCGGTAGTTTTGTTTACTTGCACGGGCATGAGGGGGTCTCCAAGAATGGCTTGATTTTTCAAGCGCGCTTTAATATCAGAATGCACAATTCATCGCAACAGCAAAATTCAGATGCCCAGGGTCATATAACGCTAATACCTTGTTTTTTTAGCATGTCTATCAGTGAGATTAAAGGCAGTCCGATCAATGCGTTCGGGTCGTTCCCCTCGATTCGTTCGATCAATGCGATGCCCAAGCCTTCTGATTTCGCACTTCCGGCACAGTGATACGGTTGCTCCTTGAGCAGATAACGCTGTATTTGTTCATCGCTCAACGGTCGAAACTTCACCCGGGTTTCGATAACCTCTGTCTGGGCTTCGCCAGTTGATGCATCAAGCAGACTCAATGCGGTATGGAAGATAACGGTATTGCCGCGCATGGCCTGTAACTGGCGCACGGCGTTTTCGTGCGTCAAGGGTTTGCCGAGCTGCACGCCATTCAGAAGTGCAACCTGGTCTGAACCAATGATCAACGCGGCAGGAAAACGGCAGGAAACGGCACGTGCCTTCATTTCAGCCAGGCGCAACGAGGTTTGTCGCGCGTCTTCACCCGCAAGGGGGGTCTCATCGACTTCGGGGTTGGCAGTCACGAAGGGCATCTGCAGCGTGGCAAGGAGTTGTCTCCGGTACAGGGAGGTGGACGCCAGAACAATGGGTTTGCTATTCAAGATATTCCTTGCTGCACGGCTTTGACAGAGGGGGCGCGAATATATATCATGCGCGCCTCATGTTTGCACGGCCTTTGATCGATGGCGTGGACTTTGCCCTGAATGGCAGGGAGTTGCGCGGAAATTTGCCGTTGGATGCGTTGCCCCGGCTGAAAGAGCTGTTGGCGAATGAGCGTGGAGAAATCGCGTTCCTTCTGCGCGGTTACGCGAAAGACAGCCATCTGATGCTGGACGTCGAGCTTGGCGGTGAATGCCGTTTGCGATGCCAGCGCTGTCTGGGCGAGTTGCTGTTCCCGGTTGCAATGGCTTCATCTTTGCGCTTGGCGCCGCCCGGGGAAATCGATGCGGTCGATATGGAAGACGAGACGGAGTGCATCGAGACATCGACACGCATTGATGTGTTGTCCCTGGTTGAGGATGAGCTGTTGCTGGGCATGCCTTATGCCCCCAGACATCCGGCTGGAAAATGTCTTGTGCCGGAGAATGCATTAAATCAGTCCGCCAGCCCGTTTGCGGTGCTGGCAAATAGAATCAAGAAGCATTAATCGATTTTTTGAGGAGTTACCATGGCAGTTCAGCAAAACAAGAAGTCCCCCTCCAAGCGTGGCATGCATCGCGCGCACGACTTTCTGACCGGTCCGGCACTGGCGGTCGAGCCGTCCACGGGCGAACCGCATCTGCGTCACCACATCAGCCCCAGCGGTTACTACCGTGGCAAGAAAGTGGTCAACACCAAGGGTGAGTAAACCCCTTGTCAAAATTTAAGGCTGCTTCCTAGATCAGGGCTGGTCGCGGCCTGTCGTGTGTCTGTCATTTTTAAGGAGCATCCAGTGGATGTAACAATAGCCATCGATGCCATGGGCGGAGACCACGGAGTGTGCGTCACTGTACCGGCAGTCATTTCCTATTTGCAGAAGTATCCGTCCGACAAAGTAATTTTGGTTGGTTTGACCGATAAAATTATGGAGGCGCTGCGGGCCACCGGAATGACCACGGATCATCCCCGTCTGATTATTCACCCTGCGACACAGGTGGTCGCAATGGATGAGCAGCCCCAGTTGGCCTTGCGCGGGAAGAAGGATTCCTCGATGCGGGTTGCGATCAATCTGGTTAAGGATGGGAGCGCTTCCGCTTGCGTGAGTGCGGGCAACACAGGGGCATTGATGGCCACTGCCCGCTATGTCCTTAAAACGATTCCGGGTATCGAGCGTCCTGCAATCGCCTCTTTTTTGCCCACTAAAGATGGTCAGGTCTGCATGTTGGACTTGGGGGCCAATGTTGACTGTTCCGCCGAGCATTTGCTGCAGTTCGCCATCATGGGCGATGCTTTGGTGTCGGCAATCGAGCACAGGGAAAATCCGAGTATCGGTCTGCTCAATATTGGCAGTGAAGCCATCAAAGGAAACGAAGTTGTTAAACGTGCCATCGAGCTACTGCAAAACAGTGATTTGAACTTTTATGGCAACGTCGAAGGAAATGACATTTTTAGGGGGGTCACCGATGTGGTTGTCTGCGATGGCTTTATCGGGAACGTGGCGCTCAAAACCGCCGAGGGCGTGACAAAAATGATGGGCGGTTTTCTGCGGGAAGGATTTAGTCGCAATTGGGCGACTAAAATCGCCGCTCTGTTCGCCTTGCCCGTACTTTTGGCGTTCAAGAAAAGACTGGATCATCGACGCTACAATGGCGCCAGCTTTCTCGGGTTGAAGGGTATTGTGGTAAAAAGCCACGGTTCGGCCGATATTTTTGCTTTCCAGTGTGCGATCGAACGTGCGGCGGAAGAGGCGCGCGGTGGGATGCTGTCTCAGATCAGTGAGCGGGTTGAAAAATGGCATCGCGCACGCCAATCAAACTAGTGGGGGTCTCTTGATTCATTCTCGCATCGTCGGCACTGGAAGCTATCTGCCTCAAAAAGTACTGACCAATTACGATCTCGAAAAGATCGTTGAAACTTCCCACGACTGGATCGTTTCCCGTAGCGGGATTGAGGAGAGGCATATCGCAGCGGATAGCGAGATGGCGAGTGACCTGGCGTTCAATGCCAGCATCAAGGCGATCGAGGCTGCCGGCATGAGTGCCGATGATATCGATCTGATTATTGTCGCCACCACTTCACCGGACATGAATTTTCCCAGCACGGCCTGTATTCTGCAGGACAAGCTCGGCATTAAAAACGGCTCTGCCGCTTTTGATATTCAGGCGGTTTGCGGGGGCTTCATCTTTGCCTTGAATACGGCAGATCTGTATATCAAGAGTGGGCAGGCGCGCACGGCGTTGGTGGTGGGTACGGAAGTGCTTTCACGCATGCTTGACTGGCAAGATCGCACGACATGCGTGCTGTTTGGGGATGGGGCGGGAGCCGTGGTGTTGCGTGCTTCCGAACAGCCCGGGATCGTTGCGGCGAAACTGCATTCTGATGGCTCGTACCGTGCTGTACTGAAAGCAGATCCAAAAGTAGAAATGAATGGGAAAGCTGTTTTTAAGTTTGCAGTCAATGCGTTATCAAATGTTGTTGATGAATTACTTCTTGAGCAAAAGCTGTCTGGAAGTGATATTGACTGGCTGGTTCCACATCAAGCCAACATACGCATCATCGAGGCCACTGCAAAAAAGCTTGGCTTGGATATGGATCGTGTTGTCGTTACGGTGGCATCACATGGCAATACATCCGCCGCATCGATTCCGCTCGCCTTGGATGCCGCCGTTCGCGACGGGCGGATCAGGTCCGGGCAGAAAATATTGATCGAAGCCATTGGGGGTGGTTTTACCTGGGGCGCAGCACTTATTAACTGGTAGGTTCCGACATGACGCGATTTGCATTTGTTTTCCCCGGACAAGGCTCCCAATCCAGAGGCATGATGGACGGGTATGCCGAGTATTCTGTCGTGCGCGACACATTCAGCGAAGCATCGGATGTGTTGCAACAGGACTTGTGGCAACTGGTCGCCACAGGCGATGATGCCGACTTGAACGCCACGGTGAACACACAGCCGTTGATGCTGACCGCGGGGATCGCAGTCTATCGTGCATGGCAGTCGCAACAGGGTGCGCAACCGGCAATCATGGCAGGACACAGTCTGGGCGAGTACACGGCACTGGTGGCTGCAGGTGCCTTGAAATTTGCCGATGCGCTCCCGCTGGTTCGATACCGCGCGCAATGCATGCAGCAAGCCGTTCCAGAGGGGAAAGGGGGCATCGCTGCCATCCTCGGCCTGGATGACGAGGTCGTGCGCGCCGTGTGTGCCGAAGGTGCGCAGGGGCAGGTGCTTGAAGCGGTAAATTTCAATTCGCCCGGACAGGTGGTCATCGCAGGCGACCGTGCGGCGGTAGAGCGCGGCATGGCAATTGCCAAGGAGAAGGGCGCAAAACGCGCGTTGATGCTGCCGATGAGCGTCCCTTCCCATTGCAGTCTGCTTCAGGGCGCCGCCGAAAAGTTGCGCGCCTATCTGGAGAGCGTCGCGTTCCAGTCTCCTTCCATTCCGGTGGTTCATAACGCCGATGTTGCTGCGCATCATGATGCAGCAGCGATCAAGGATGCGCTGGTGCGGCAGCTGTTTTCTCCAGTGCGCTGGGTCGAGACCGTACGCTACTTTGGCAGCCAGGGCATCACGCATAACGTCGAATGCGCGCCTGGCAAGGTGTTGGCCGGTTTGAACAAACGCATCGATTCGACGCAACAGGCGTTGGCCATCAATGATGGCCAGTCGCTTAAGGCGGCACTGACTTTGCTGGCATAAGAGGAAACAGCATGACAATACAAGGGAAAACTGCTCTGGTTACTGGCGCATCGCGCGGTATTGGTCAGGCCATCGCGCTTGAGCTCGGCAAGCAGGGTGCGGTTGTCATTGGCACTGCAACCACTGAAAAAGGTGCGCAAGCCATCAGTGATTATCTGGCCCAAAGCGGCATAAAGGGACAGGGACTGGCACTCAACGTCAATGATCCGGCGCAGGTCGAGCAGACGCTGGCAACAATCCGCGCGCAATTCGGTGAGATCGCAATCCTCGTCAATAACGCCGGTATCACCAAGGACAATTTGCTTGCACGCATGACCGACGAGGAATGGGACGATGTGCTGGCGACCAACCTGAAATCGGTTTTCCGTCTTTCCCGCGCCGTATTGCGCGGCATGATGAAGGCCAGATCGGGGCGCATCATCAACATTTCCTCCGTGGTCGGCAGCATGGGCAATCCGGGGCAGGCCAATTATGCCGCGTCCAAGGCAGGCATGGCCGGATTCTCGAAATCCCTGGCACAAGAGATCGGTAGCCGCAATATCACGGTCAACTGCGTCGCTCCGGGCTTCATCGATACAGACATGACATTGGCGCTGGGCGAAGAACAGCGTGCAAAACTGATTGAAAATGTCCCCCTGAAAAGGTTGGGCTTGCCTGCGGATATTGCGGCTGCGGTAGCCTTTCTGGCCGGACCGGGCGCAGCCTATATCACCGGGGTGACCCTGCACGTCAATGGCGGCATGTATATGGAATAGGGTAGTTTTGAATTTGGTGCAAGTTTGGTAGAATGCACGCGCTTTTTGTACTTTAACTTTAAGGGAGTAATGCAATGTCCAACAACGAACAACGTGTCAAGAAAATCGTCGCAGAACAATTGGGCGTAAACGAGTCCGAAGTCAAGAACGAGTCCTCCTTCGTGAATGATTTGGGCGCAGACTCTCTGGATACGGTTGAGCTGGTGATGGCGCTGGAAGAAGAATTCGGTGTTGAGATCCCTGATGAAGATGCCGAAAAGATCACGACCGTTCAGGAAGCTCTGAACTATGTGAACGCCAATTCCAAGTAATCTATTGTTTTTTTTGAGTATCGGAGTCCAGTTTGACTAAACGCAGAGTCGTTGTGACCGGCCTCGGGGCAGTTACACCAGTGGGTGTCGGAGTGGCTGAAACGTGGAAGAACATTGTCGCCGGTAAATCCGGCATCGGACGTATCACCAAGTTTGACGCCTCGGCGTTTGCCTGCCAGATTGCAGGCGAGGTCAAGGACTTCGATGCGACCCAGTTTATTCCGGCTAAAGATGCGCGCCGTATGGATCGTTTCGTGCATCTCGGTATGGCCGCGGGTATCGAAGCTTTCAAGGATTCCGGCCTGGAGATCAATGAGGGAAACGCGGATCGAATCGGAGTTTGTGTTGGTTCTGGAATCGGAGGATTACCCTCTATCGAGGAAACCGAGGATATTTTCCGCGCTGGCGGTGCTCACAAGATTTCGCCTTTTTTCATTGCCGGCACCATTATCAACATGGTATCCGGGAACCTTTCCATACGATATGGCCTGCAAGGTCCAAACATGGCCGTCGTGTCGGCATGTTCTACCGGGACTCACAGTATTGGTGAAGCCATGCGCATGATTCAATACGGTGACGCTGATGCGATGCTGGCGGGTGGAGCTGAATCAACCGTTTCGAATCTGGCGATTGGCGGATTTTCAGCTTCGCGGGCACTATCCACACGCAATGACGATCCTGCAACGGCAAGTCGGCCATGGGATAAAGGCAGAGATGGTTTTGTGCTGGGAGAAGGCGCAGGGGTGCTGGTTCTCGAAGAGTACGAACATGCCAAGGCTCGTGGGGCGAAAATCTACGCTGAACTGACCGGATACGGTATGAGTTCGGACGCCTACCACATTATGGCTCCGAACATGGATGGGCCAAAACGCAGCATGGTCAATGCGCTGCGCGACGCGAAAATATCTCCCGCAGAAGTTCAATACATCAATGCACACGGTACATCGACGCCGCTGGGGGATAAAAATGAAACGGATGCGATCAAGGCCGCCTTTGGCGATCACGCTTACGATCTGGTGGTTAATTCGACCAAGTCCATGATTGGACATCTACTGGGTGGAGCAGGTGGCGTGGAATCCATTATCTCTGTGCTTGCACTGCATCACCAGGTTTCACCTCCGACTATCAACATCTTTGAGCAAGATCCGGAATGCGACCTGGACTACTGCGCCAATACCGCGCGTGACATGAAGATTGATGTGGCCATGAACAACAACTTCGGTTTTGGCGGGACGAACGGCACATTGGTGTTCCGCAAGATCTAGTTCCAGACCACGATGTTGGTCAACGGACAGCCGAACGACTGCGTACACGCCGAAGATCGCGGGCTGTCCTATGGCGACGGGGTGTTTCGCACCCTGCGCATCCGCAACGGACTCCCTCTCAACTGGAAGCGCCATGCAGATAAGTTGAGGCGCGATTGCAGTGCCCTTGCGCTCGATTGCCCCGCCGACACTGTTCTATTGAATGAAATAAAACGGGTTGCGGAGCAGCAGGAAACTGCGGTCGTCAAGATCATCGTTACCCGTGGCCGTGGCCAGCGCGGCTATGCCATTCCCGCGACCCGTGAATGTACCCGCGTTGTGGATTGCCAACCGTTCCCCCAATATCCTCCGGACTTCTGGACTGCCGGAGTTTCACTCCATGTTTGCAACATCCGGCTTGGACATCAGCCCGCCCTGGCCGGGATCAAACACCTCAACCGTCTTGAAAATGTGTTGGCCGCGTCCGAATGCCGGGATGCGGGCAAGCCGGAAGGATTGCTGCTGGACGAGGCCGGCGATGTGATTGGCGGAACCCGTTCCAACCTGTTTATGGTGAGGGATGGAAGGCTCTTGACCCCGGAGTTGGGAAGATGCGGGGTCGCCGGTGTACAACGTGAGCGGGTAATCTCCTGGGCTGAAAAACATCATATTGTTTGTACTGTTGGCCCCTTGCAGTTGGCCGATCTGCAAACCGCAGACGAAATCTTTCTGGTGAATAGCGTCTTCGGATTGTGGTCAATCCGCGAATTTCCAGGATACTTTTGCACCCAGCACCTCTGGTCTAACCGGATTCGTAATGCGTTGGCTGAAGAAGAGGCTTAACTTGAAGCGCATTTCCCTCCTGGTCATGGTCTTGGGCGGAGTGCTGGGCTACGCGTTATATTTTGCCAATTCACCCATGCCGTTGCTGCAAACCCCGCTCCAATTTTCACTCAAACCCGGGAGCAGCCTCAAAAGTGCCGCTCTCCAAATGAGACAGGCTGGTGCGATTGCAGATGAAGCGTCATTCGTCCGGTTAGGGCGGCTGCTGGGCAAGACTCGCCAGATAAAATTCGGCAATTATCAGCTGGATAAGCCGGTTTCGCGTCTTGAACTGCTGGATATGATCAGTTCAGGAAAATCATCGCAAAGTCAGATTACCTTCGTCGAAGGATTGACGTTCAGGGAGATGCGCGCTGTGATGGACGCTCATCCGGATCTCAAGCACGACAGTTCATCCCTGACCGAGCAGGCGCTATTGCAACGAATCGGCGCGACTGAAGCTGCGGCCGAAGGGTTGTTCTTTCCTGACACCTATAATTTCTCCGGAGGCAGTAGCGACTTGCGTGTATTGCAGCGCGCCTATCAACTCATGCAGCAAAATCTGGCCCAAGCCTGGGCGCAGCGCGATTCAGACTTGCCACTTGCTTCGCCCTATGAAGCACTGATTCTGGCCTCTATCGTGGAAAAGGAAACCGGCAGGGAGGCAGATCGCACCCTGATTGCGGCAGTCTTCATTAATCGATTGCGGCTTGGAATGCGCCTACAGACTGATCCGACGGTCATCTATGGCTTGGGGGCGCGTTTTGACGGTAATCTGCGTAAGCGCGACCTGATTGCCGATACCCCTTACAATACGTATGCTCGGAGCGGGTTGCCGCCAACACCGATCGCCCAGCCAGGGCTTAAATCTTTGTGGGCAGTTACGCATCCTGCCAAAAGCAGGGCCCTTTATTTTGTAGCACGCGGTGATGGCAGCTCGGAATTTTCTGATTCTCTGACAGCACATAATAAGGCGGTGCGGAAATACCAGCTAAAACAATGACCCAGGCAAAATTTATAACTTTCGAAGGTGTGGACGGTGCAGGGAAAAGCACCCACATGGCATGGTTCACCGGCGCACTGCGTCAACGCGGCATCGATTTGCTGCTGACGCGCGAGCCGGGCGGAACCCCGCTAGGCGAAAAACTTCGGGAGATTCTGCTCCATGAGCAGATGCACGCCGAGACCGAAGCCATGCTGATGTTCGCAGCCCGGTGCGAACATCTGGAACAAGTGATCCGCCCCGCTTTGCAAAGCGGGAAATGGGTCATCTCAGACCGATTCAGCGATGCCAGCTTTGCCTATCAGGGAGGTGGCAGGGGAGTCGGAATTCCGAAATTGGAGCAACTGGAGCAATGGGTGCAAGGTGGATTGCAGCCTGACCTGACCCTGTTGTTCGACATTCCGATCGAAATTGCACGCCAGCGTTTGGCTGGCAATGTCAGCCTTGATCGATTCGAACAGGAGCAAGGTGCGTTCTTTCAGCGCGTGCGCCAAGCCTATCTTGACCGGGCCGCCAAAATGCCGCACCGTTTTATCATCATTCACGCCGAAAAGAGCCTCCAAGAAGTTGAGAAAGAACTTTCACATATAGCATCAACTATATGATATGAATGAACTATATCCATGGGTGATTGCATCATGGCAAACCTTGCAGGAATTGCGCAAGCGTTTACCAAACGCCTTGTTGATTAAAGGGGCTCAAGGAATAGGAAAGCTCGACCTGGCGTTAAATTTCGCCCAATCGCTGTTGTGTGAACAGCCGACGGGCAGCGGCATGGCTTGCGGCGTATGCAAATCATGCCGCTGGTTTGAACAGGACAGTCATCCCGATTTCAGACTGGTTCAACCCAAGGCATTGAGTGAAGATGAAGAGGAAGGCAAAGCGAACAGCAAAAAACCTTCCCGCGAGGTTTCGGTTACCCAGATCCGGGAATTGGTCGATTTTTCCAGCATTTCTTCCCAAAGCGGGGGATACAAGATCATATTGATTCATCCGGCGGAATCGATGAACGCCTCCGCAGCCAACTCCCTGCTCAAAACGCTGGAGGAGCCATCGGCCAATGTGTTGTTTCTTCTGGTCAGCCACAAACCGCAACAACTTTTGCCTACCATCATCAGCCGGTGCCAAACCTTCACGGTTCAACCGCCGACGAAAGAGATGGGGGTGGCATGGCTGGCACGACAAGGGGTTGCTTCGCCCGAGCAGGCTCTGGCACAAAGCGGGGGCGCCCCACTGCAGTCCCTGTCATGGCCAGAAGCAGGCACGGAAGCACGCACCGTCCTGCTAAACAGCCTTCCTCATCCATCCAGATTTGATCCGTTGACCTTGAGCGAGTCCCTGCAACACAGTGAGCCAGTCCAGGTCGTTCATTGCCTCCAGCAATGGTGTCACGATTTGACCAGCGCCAAGCTGGCTGGAGTTGTGCGCTATTTTCCTGAACGTGTCTCGACGATCCTGGCGCTGGCGGATAATGTCACAATAGCCGGTATGCTGAACTATCAAAAAGAGCTCCTGGCCGCCCGCAGTGCAGCCTATCACCCCCTAAACCAGAAATTGTTCATGGAATCAATCCTGATTTCTTATCGAAGATTTTTCGCATCCTGATCATCCCATGTTCATCGATTCTCACTGTCATCTCAACTTCCCGGAACTCAAACAGGACATTGATAATGTCCTGGCCAACATGCGCCGTCACCAAGTGACTCATGCACTCTGTGTGGCCGTTGATCTGCCAAGTGCCATACAAGCAATCGAATTGGCAAATACCCACGAAAACCTTTACGCCTCGGTGGGAGTTCACCCGGATTACGAAATGGAGAATGAGCCTGCCGAAGAAGAACTGGTTAGACTGGCGCTAGACCCCAAAGTTGTTGCCATCGGAGAAACCGGACTGGATTACTACCGGCTGTCTGGAAATCTTGATTGGCAGCGTGAACGTTTCCGCCTCCATATCCGCTCAGCCATTGCATGCGGCAAACCACTCATCATTCATACACGGTCTGCTGCCGATGATACCTTGCGCATCATGAGGGAAGGAAAGGCAGAGCGTGTGGGCGGGGTGATGCACTGTTTCACGGAAAGCCAGGCAGTCGCCCTGGCAGCCATTGATCTGGGCTTCTACATCTCTTTTTCGGGCATTTTGACTTTCAAGAATGCCGCATCCATCAGAGACGTTGCGCGAGACGTTCCACTGGATCGAATATTAATCGAGACCGACTCGCCCTACCTTGCCCCCGTCCCGCATCGAGGGGAAACCAATCAGCCGGCTTTCGTGCAATATGTTGCCAAGGAAATTGCCAGGTTGAAAAATATGCCAATTGAGGAAGTGGCTGAGACTACCTGCCAAAATTTCAAGCGTCTCTTTTTAAGCCAACCCGTTTAACGCCTCGTTTGTCTTGGGTAACAAACGGTGGCGCGCCTATTTTGCCCGATTCCGCTATACTTGCCCGCGAACATGATCGATTGAGGGAGTGTGCCATGAAAAAGATTGAAGCCATCGTCAAACCATTCAAGCTCGATGAAGTGCGGGAAGCCCTTGCGGAGTTGGGGGTCAGCGGCCTAACGGTTACCGAAGTCAAGGGATTCGGAAGGCAGAAAGGTCATACCGAACTTTATCGTGGCGCAGAATACGTGGTGGATTTTTTGCCGAAGATCAAAGTCGAGATTGTGGTGGGCTCTGACATGCTTGAAACAGCGGTTGATGCGATCGTCAAGGCGGCGCATACCGGCAAGATTGGCGATGGAAAAATTTTTGTTACATCGGTGGAAAAAGTCATTCGCATTCGCACTGGGGAAATGGATGGGTCAGCCCTGTAGCTTGGAGCGACCGTAGTTCATTACTAGAGAACCCAGGCGATTCCGCCCAGTGCGCCGAAAAAGATCATCAGATTCAATCCGATCCACAAGGCGTAGCGGCGGGCCAGCTTTTCCGGTGACAGGTTGCTGATGAGAAAAAGGCGACCATCGCGTGGCTTGAGCATGAAATGTGTATCCGGTTTTGCGCGTGCTGCGTCCAGACGTTTGCGGGCCTCGCGTTTGGCGGCTTGTCGCGCCAGCAGCCATTCATCCATGTCGAGCAGCCCGTTGCCATTCAAATCAAAGCGCTGCAGCATGTTCGCGTTATCCAGTTTCCAGTCGGACAGGACTTGTTTGACCAATTTGTCATGGGTAACCGGGTCATTGCTGCCGCCGATCGTCTTGAATTCGCCCAGCGCATAGACCTCGTCCTGTTCCAGCAGTTTCCATTCGGTATAGCGCTCGTTGCCGACCCGCCAGTTATCCTTGTGCCGCGCGATGATTTCGGCGCCGCGCGGGTCGATGACGCAGTCTCCGCTGCCATCATCAAGGCGAAAGGGGGCGCTGCTCTCGCCCGTTTCCACGGTGCGCCATTGGTTCTTGTGGTTCTTGCGTTCGACCTGGTAGCGATACCAGAGGCATGGGAGCATCAAGTATTTGCTTAAAATGGGTGCGCCTTCCGGGCGTGCATTTCCCAGCAGTTCGACATAACCCTGGGCCGCCGAAGCGATGCGCGAAGTGGGGGTTCCAACGATCAGGCGCTGTCGGTGCAAAACAGAGAGCCATGCAAACAGGCTGATGACAGCCATGCTGCCCAAAACCCATAACCATGAACTGCGGGATTGAAGCTGAAAACCGGCAAGCAACAAGAGCAGTTGCCCGCCGGAGGTGATAAGTTGTGTGTAACGCCGCCGCAAGGAGGTTAGCATCGCTTTCCCCGTTATGGCCCGAAACAGGTGTTAGAAGCGTAAGCCCAGTTTGACACTGACCGAGTCAGCCGAACCGGTCTTGTCGTATTCGGCTGCCAGGTTGCTTATTCCCAGGTTCAGATTGGCACCGACGAAGTATTTGTTCTTCGAAAAGGTTTCCTTGGACAGAGTGGTGGAGGCATCCGGGTTGCTACGGGTCCACACCTGGCCGACCCCGGCAAAGGGCGTGAACATGGCAAAACCTTTGGAGATGGATACATCAACACCCCGGGTGTCAAAAGACAACTGGTTTACACCGGAAAGTTTGGTCAACGAGCCGCGCAGTGCGATGGCGGGAAGCGTCGTGCTGCCAGGCAGGATCGCCCAGCGCAATTCGCCACCGTAAAGCTTGATACCGGTGGAGGGAATGGCGGAAAAGAATCCGCCGACGTCGATGTTCAGCGGCAGTCCCTTGGTGACATGCAGTTTTGGAACATACAGATTGTCGATATTGCGGGTGCCGACCTTGCTCCACAGCCCTTTGCTTTTGGCAAGTGAGGTTTGCGTGACTTCCAGACCCAGATCGAAACCGGTGATCCCAAGCGGTTCGGCCGGAACCACGCCTTTATAGCTGAGGGCAGAGCCCAGGTCTTCTGAAAAACCGCGAAATTCACCCTGGGCCAGATTTTGCAGGGTGTTGATATTCGCGGCCAAAACGGGCTGCGAAAATACCAAGGTTACCGTCAATGCGATGAGTTTTTTCATACCGTTTTTCCTTGTGTCGTTGGGTTGTAATTTCGTCGGAGATCCGCTGGATTGAGAATCCCGGATTTTGGTTATCGAGGTGTAAATAAGTTCCTAGCTAAACAGGGATTTCAGGTTCACGTCCGTTTTTTCGGCGGCGGCGAACTCCAGCAAGGGCTTGGGTTGATAGGCGAACAGGTTGGCGATCAGCACCGCCGGAAACTGTTCGATTCCCACGTTGTAGATATTGACCGATTCGTTATACAGCTCGCGCCGGTCGGCGATGCCGTTCTCCAGTCCGGTGATGCGGTTTTGCAGTTGCATGAAATTTTCGTTGGTTTTCAATTCCGGATACGCTTCCGCCACCGCGAAAATATTCCCGAGACCCATGCGCAGCATTCCTTCCGCTTTGCCGAGCGCGGCAATGTCCTGTCCTTCGCGCGCGCTTTGCACTTGCGAACGAGCCTCGATCACCCGTTGCAGAGTTTCCTGTTCAAACTGCTTGTACTGTTTGCACACCTCGACCAGCTTGGGCAGTTCATCGTGGCGCTGCTTGAGCAGTACGTCAATGTTAGCCCACGCCTTGCTCACCGCGTGTTTGAGGCTGACCAGGTAGTTGTACAGACTGATGCCGTAAATCAGCGTGACAAGGCAGATGCCGAGCAGGATGAGGCCGCTAGTCATGGGGTTGCTCCTTTCGGGATGGGAAAACTGTGGCGCATCATAAAACGAATTACGGTATTTTCGCCATTTTTTAAATCTGCAAGCGGCGGGTCGTTAATACCGCACCCGGGTCATCGCGCCAGATCGCGGGATTGGCATCCACATACAACTCGATCTCGATGCCGTCCGGATCCTGGATGTAGAGGGATTGGCTCACGCCGTGGTCGCTCATGCCGAAAATGCCGACACCGTGCGCTTCCAGATGGGCTTTGCACGCGCGCAACTCGTCCAGACTATCGCCGACCTTGAAAGCCACATGGTACAAACCGACTGCGCCGGGATCGGCAGGGGGCGGGTTTGCGCCGAGTTGCATCAGGCCGAGATCGTGGTGGTTGTCGCCGAGCGTGAAGAAAGCCATCGCGTCGCGATAGCGGGCGACTTCCTTCATGCCCAGTGTGTCACGGTAGAAAGCGATCGATCGTTCGAGATTGCCGACCTTGAGCACGATGTGGCCGAGGGCTTTGATCTGCATGCGGCTTCCTCCCTTTGTTGTGGGCCGGACTTGGGTCAGGCCTGTGGCTGTCAAGCCGGCTTATTGCCCGAAGAACTCTTTCACCTTTGCCATCCATGACTTGGCGCGCGGACTGTGGCGTGCCGTGTCTTGCTGGCTGATCGCTTCGAATTCACGCAACAGTTCTTTCTGGCGGTCGGTCAGGTTGGACGGCGTTTCCACGATGACATGGCAATGCAGATCGCCGTGGGCATGGGTGCGCATGCCCTTGATGCCTTTGCCGCGCAGACGGAACTGCCTGCCGCTCTGGGTTTCCGGCGGAATTTTGATGCGTGCCGCCCCATCGAGCGTGGGGATCTCGATCTCGCCGCCGAGTGCGGCAGTGGTGAAACTGATTGGCATCTCGCAATGCAGGTCATCGCCGTCGCGCTCGAACACGCTGTGCGGTTTGATATGGATTTCGACATACAGATCGCCATGCGGCGCGCCGTGCGAACCTGCTTCGCCGTGGCCACTGTGGCGCAGGCGCATGCCATTGTCGATCCCGGCCGGGATCTTGATCTCCAGCGTCTTGTGTTGCTTGATGCGGCCGGAGCCATGGCAGGTACCACAGGGCGAACTGATCTGCTTGCCGCTGCCGTGACAACGGGGACAGGTCTGCTGGATGGAGAAGAAGCCCTGCTGCACCCGCACTTGCCCCTGGCCGCCGCACGTGGAGCAGGTGACGGGAGAAGTGCCGGGTTTGGCGCCGGTGCCATGGCAGGTCTCGCATTCTTCCATGACCGGAATGCGAATTTGCTTGGTGGTGCCGCGTGCGGCCTCCTCCAGGGTAATTTCCATGTTGTAACGCAGATCGGCACCGCGGTGCGCCTGACTGCGTCCGCCGCGTCCGCCGCCAAAGATGTCGCCGAAGATGTCGCCAAAATCGAAGCCCTGCGCCCCCGCACCATTGCTGCCAAACGGATTGCCGCCGCCCATGCCGCCCGCCTCGAATGCCGCATGACCATACTGATCGTAAGCCGCGCGCTTCTGCCCATCGGACAAGGTTTCGTAAGCTTCCTTGGCTTCCTTGAATTGCTCCTCCGCTTTCGGATTGTCCGGATTGCGGTCGGGGTGGTGCTTCATCGCCAGCTTGCGATAAGCCTTTTTGATGTCTTCCTCCGATGCATCGCGGTTGATGCCGAGGATTTCGTAATAGTCGCGCTTGCTCATGTTATTTCCATGTGACGGTGGGGCGCACGCGCCCCACCGGTTACAACGTCAAGAAATTCCCCTCTTACTTCTTGTCTTTCACTTCCGTAAATTCCGCATCCACCACGTCGCCTTCGTCTGCCTTAGCTTCCGGTTGCGACCCTCCTTGCGCGGCCTGTGCTTTTGCCTGCTCGGCGGCGTACATCTTTTCGCCCAGCTTCTGCGCGGCAGTCGCCAGTGCTTCAGTCTTGGCTTCGATGGCGGCCTTGTCGTCACCCTTCACCACTTCTTCTGCTTCCTTCAGTGCGGTTTCAATCGCAGCCTTCTCGTCTGCAGAAAGTTGCTCGCCATAGTCCTTCATCGACTTATTGGTGGAGTGGATCAGCGCGTCCAGCTGGTTGCGCGAAGTCACCAGTTCCATCGCCTTCTTGTCTTCGTCGGCGTGCGCTTCAGCATCGGCCACCATGCGTTGAATCTCATCCTCGCTCAAGCCAGAGCTGGCCTTGATGGTGATGTTGGCTTCCTTGTTGGTGGCCTTGTCTTTCGCGCTCACGTGCAGGATACCGTTGGCGTCGATGTTGAAGGTCACTTCGATCTGCGGCATGCCGCGCGGTGCGGGCGGGATGTCGGACAGGTTGAACTGGCCCAAGCTCTTGTTGCCGGATGACATCTCGCGCTCGCCTTGCAGCACATGGATGGTCACGGCGGACTGGTTGTCGTCGGCGGTGGAGAACACCTGCGATGCTTTGGTCGGGATGGTGGTGTTCTTCTTGATGAGTTTGGTCATCACGCCGCCCATGGTCTCGATACCGAGCGACAACGGAGTCACGTCCAGCAACAGCACATCCTTCACTTCGCCCTGCAACACGCCGCCCTGAATAGCCGCGCCGACCGCGACGGCTTCGTCCGGGTTCACGTCCTTGCGCGGTTCCTTGCCAAAGAACTCTTTGACTTTATCTTGCACCTTGGGCATGCGGGTCTGACCGCCGACCAGGATCACGTCGGCGATGTCCGCATTGCTGACGCCCGCATCTTTCATCGCGATCTTGCACGGCTCGATGGTGCGCGCGATCAGGTCTTCCACCAGGCTTTCCAGCTTGGCGCGGGTGATTTTCACGGCCAGGTGTTTCGGGCCGGTCGCGTCGGCAGTGATGTAAGGCAGGTTCACCTCGGTCTGTTGCGCGGAAGACAGCTCGATCTTGGCTTTTTCCGCAGCATCCTTCAGACGTTGCAGCGCCAGCATGTCTTTCTTCAGATCCACGCCGCTTTCTTTTTTGAACTCGTCGATCAGGAAGTCGATGATGCGCATATCGAAGTCTTCACCACCGAGGAAGGTGTCGCCGTTGGTGGACAGCACTTCGAACTGGTGCTCGCCGTCGATCTCGGCGATCTCGATGATGGAGATGTCGAACGTGCCGCCACCCAGGTCATACACCGCGATCTTGCGGTCGCCTTCTTTCTTGTCCATGCCGAACGCCAGGGCAGCCGCGGTCGGTTCGTTGATGATGCGCTTCACGTCCAGACCCGCGATGCGGCCCGCGTCCTTGGTGGCCTGGCGCTGGCTGTCGTTGAAGTAGGCGGGCACGGTGATGACCGCTTCGGTGACCGGTTCGCCCAGATAGTCCTCGGCAGTCTTCTTCATTTTCATCAGCACTTCAGCGGAAATTTCCGGTGCGGAGATATCTTTGTCGCGCACCTTGACCCAAGCGTCGCCGTTTTTTGCCTTGACGATGGAGTAGGGCACCATGTTGATGTCCTTCTGTACCATCGGCTCTTCAAAGCGGCGGCCGATCAGGCGCTTCACGCCGTACAGGGTGTTCTTCGGATTGGTCACCGCCTGGCGTTTGGCGGGTGCGCCGACCAGCACTTCACCGTCCTCCATGTAGGCGATGATGGACGGTGTGGTGCGCGCGCCTTCCGCGTTCTCGATCACCTTGGTCTTGCCGTTTTCCATGATCGCCACGCAAGAATTCGTCGTGCCGAGGTCGATGCCGATGATTTTTCCCATGATGCTTTTCCTTTCCGTTGAATTGTGTTGTATCCGTAAATCTGCTGTCGCCTAAAATGGGGCGGGTATTGCGTATTTCAAGAGTGTTGGCGGGGAAGGGGAGGGGGAGGGTAAGCGCGGAGCCCAGAAAACAAGGCAAACGATTTCCCCTTTCCGCTTATTCTTTTGCTTTCGCCACCATCACAAGCGCCGGACGCAGGACGCGCTCATTCAGCGTGTAGCCCTTCTGCATCACGCTGACCACCGTGTTCGCTTCCTGTTCGCTATCCACCACGCCGATGGCCTGGTGCTTGTGCGGGTCGAGCTTCTCGCCGACCGGGTTGATTTCCTTGATATTGAACTTTTCGAACACGCTGGAAAGTTGCTTGAGCGTCAGTTCCATGCCGCTCTTGAAACTTTCCACGTTCTCGGTCTCAACGGCCAAGCCAGCCTGCAGGCTGTCCATCACGGCCAGCATTTCGTTGGAGAAACGCTCTACCGCGAACTTCTGCGCCTTGCTCACGTCTTCGGCGGCGCGGCGGCGGATGTTTTCGCCTTCGGCTTTCGCGTACATCCAGGCGTCGTAATGTTCCTGGGCCTTGCGCTCGGCCTCCTGCAGCATTTCCTCCAGACTGGGAACCTTGTCGGCGACTTGTGCTGCGCTCGTTTCGATCGTTGCCCCGGCTTCCTGCTGCGAGATTTGTGCTTTGTTTTCCTGCTGTTCCATTGGCCTCTCCTGTTTTGTGCCGGATGGTTATGGGGGGCGATTTTCAGATTTCAAGCGTTTTGAATAAAGATAACCGTTCGCGCGTCGCGCCGTGCCCTTAACAGTAGCTACTTCAGCCTCTGCATTGACGTTCTTTGGCACACGGGTTTTATCCGATTTTAGAACGAGGCGAAAACCCCGATAAAATGGGTATTTCGTGAGCCCTGAAACGGGCCCCCCCCCCCCCCCCCCCCCCCGCATCGCCCCTTCAAAAATCGCTTGCAAAACGTTTTTTAAGCAGTAATATGCGCGCGCTTCTCGCAATTAAACAATTAAAAAAAGATCAGAAAGACGCAGGAAATTCAGTTATGGCGCACATGGATGAAACACACGTCAAGATATGGGATTTGCCGGTGCGGCTGTTTCACTGGGCGCTTGTTATCTGTTTTGGGTTGACCTATCTGGCCGCCGAGGTTCATCTCCTGAATTTCCATGTCTGGCTGGGTTATGTGCTGCTGGCCTTGCTGGTCTTCCGCCTTTTCTGGGGCTTCGCGGGTAACTCCTACGCCCGATTCAAATCTTTCCTGTTTTCCCCCCAAGAAACCATGATATATGTTCGTTCGATGCGTAACGGACCGGTGCCGCATTATTACGGGCACAACCCGGCGGGTGCCTTGATGGTGTTCTCCTTGTTGGCGCTCCTGATGTCAATTTTTATGCTCGGCTTCCTCACCCTGGGGGTGGTCGATTACGAAGGGCCCTTGCTCTTTTTGGCGAATCGGTTGGGCGACAATACGGCTTATTTTTTTCGTCACGCCCATGTCTGGTTGGTCAATGCCGCCTTGGTGCTGATTCCGTTGCATCTGTTGGGGGTGATCGTGGGTAGCATCCAGCATCACGAAAATCTCGTGCGTGCGATGGTGACTGGGATGAAACGCAAGGTTTAGCGAAACGCGGTAACCATTCGGACAAAGATCCGGAATACAAAAAAACGATGGGGTAGGGCGCAATACAGGGCGGTTATTTAATTGCTTCAATAATCTTGGAGATTCTTTATGCAACAACGATACAAAATAATGCTGCTAGGTGCATGTGTTTTGGCAGGGCACGGCGCGGCCTGGGCGCAGGAGGATCTCGCGCTCGACCTTTCGACGCCGGCACAGGTGTACGCGCAGCATTCGCAGCCATTGATGGTGGCCGCAAATGACGGCGTCCTGACCAAAAAACAGCAGGCCGCCGCACCTGCCGCGCAGCCCGAATTCGATCCGCCCTGGCTGACCGGAAGCAACACTCACCTAGTGCTGGGTTTGGCCACCGTAACTGCGGCGATTGCCACTGCGCTCACGCCACCTTCCAGCGGTACCGTGCCGCGTAATACCGATGGTACGCACGCCACCCTGGCCCGAGCAACCGGCATTCTTGCGCTCTCGACAGTCACGTCCGGGTTCATCACGCACTGGGATGATTTTCATCTGGAAGATGGCTGGAGCGATCCTGACAACCTGCACATGATGCTCGGGGTAACCGGCGCCGGATTGATGGCTTATGGCATTACCAAATCGGTCCGATCAAGCACAAAAACCAGCCATGCCGCCATTGCGGAACTGGGCGCCGCGGCCATGATCGTCGGCATCAAACTCACCTGGTAATTTAAGGAACCAATATGAGAACAATTTTAGCGATGGGGTGTGTGCTGGGCATGATGCTGTCTGCGCTGGCGATGGCCTCGCCGGCGAGCGATGAACTGTTGAAAAAATATCAGTCCGAAGGGGCCGGCATGGCCGATCCTGACAAAGGAAGGCAGAACTGGGTGCGCGAGGTCGTGATTGATGGCGAAAAAATGTCGTGTTCCACCACCTGCCACAACAGCGACTTCGCCAAGGAAGGCAAGCATCACAAGACAGGCAAGGTGATCCACCCGATGTCGGCCAAAGTGAATCCGGAGCGCTATACCGATGTCAAGAAAATGGAAAAGTGGTTCAAGCGCAACTGCAACGACACCTGGGGGCGGGATTGCACCGCGCAGGAAAAGACGGATTTCCTGACCTTTATGCTGGCCCAATAATTCTAGGAGAAAATGATGCAATCAAAGTTGAAATCGTTGTTGCTGCTGGTGGCGCTTGCGGCTGGCGCACCCGCCGTACAAGCCGAAGAAAATATCTGGAGTTGGCTGGCTAATCCTTTCCGCCAGAAAGAATTCAATCCGGTGAAAAACGCCGCTTATCAGGAGGAGTGCGGCTCATGCCATTTCGCCTATCAGCCC
The DNA here is from genome assembly GCF_045866295.1 of Ferrigenium sp. UT5. Taxonomy (NCBI): domain Bacteria; kingdom Pseudomonadati; phylum Pseudomonadota; class Betaproteobacteria; order Nitrosomonadales; family Gallionellaceae; genus Ferrigenium; species Ferrigenium sp. UT5. The sequence goes on along the minus strand of NZ_BAAFRY010000013.1, from coordinate 26,143 downwards.
GGACTGCTGCCCAGCCCATCGTGGGAGAAACTATTGAATGACAAGGCCCTGTCCGACCACTTTGGCGAAAATGCACAGCTCGATGCCGACACGCTGGCGACGATCCGCGCTTTCGCTCTGGAGAATGCGGCCGACAAGTCGTACTACAAGCGCGCGCGCAAGATTGCCGTGGCGACCGAAAACGAAGCGCCGCTGCGCATCACCGAAGTGCGTTACATCAAGCGCAAGCACCACGAGATTCCCGAGAAAATGATCAAGGGCAACAAGGACGTCAAATCGTTGAGCTATTGCGATGCCTGCCACACGCGGGCGAAGGACGGCGTGTTCGACGAGGACACCGTGCGCATCCCGAACTACCCCGACTGGGACGACTGAACGCAGGCCGGGGTTGACCCGGCGCTGCGGAAGGATCACCGGAAAAGGCGGCCGCGGCCGCCTTTTTTGTTGCCGGAACAAACGGGGCTGCAAGCCTGCCTGTCTATCGTCATTTTGCCGCATCAACGTTATAGTGCCCCCGCTTCCGGGGAGGAGGCGCCATCGCGTTCGGGAGGACACATGCCGGCACAACAACAGGAACACAAGTTCGAATTCACCGGCGAGGGCTGGGAATATTTCAGAATCTGGATCGTCAATCTGCTGCTGTCCATCCTGACCCTGGGGATTTACAGCGCGTGGGCGAAAGTGCGGCGGCTGCAATATTTCTACCGCAACACGCGGCTGGCCGGTGCCGGTTTCGAATATCACGGCATGCCCATCGCCATTCTCAAGGGGCGCATCATCGCCTTCGTGCTGCTGGCGGCCTACACCATCGCCGGGCGGGTGAATCCGCTGCTCGGCATCCTGTTCGCCTTACTGATCGCTGGCGTGATGCCGTGGCTGATCGTGCGCTCCTTGCGCTTCAAGCTGTACAACAGCAGTTATCGCGGCCTGCGCTTCGGCTTTGCCGGCAGCGACGGCGCGGCGTATGCGGTCTTTCTGCTGCTGCCCGTCCTGACCGTGCTGACCCTGTACCTGCTGGCGCCGTTCACGCACTACAAGATCAAGCAGTACCAGCACAACAACAGCCGCTTTGGCGACACCTTCTTCCGCTTCGACGCCACGGTCGGCAGCTTCTACAAACTTTATCTGAAGGCATTCGGCATGCTGCTGGGCGCGACCCTGCTCGTCGGGGTGTTCAGCGTGCTCGGCCTGCCTCTGGTGATCGTGTTGTTGCCACTGTGGTTCCTGTTCATTGCCGCTTATCTGGCGGTCGGCTTGCCGAACCTGATCTGGAGCGGCACCTGGCTCGGCGAACACGATCTGTACAGCCGCATGGCAGTCGGCACGTACCTGAAGATCAGCCTCACCAACCTGCTGGCGATCGTGTTCACCCTGGGCCTGTTTATCCCGTTCGCGCAGATCCGCATGGCGCGTTACAAACTGTCTTGCATGGGATTGCTGGCGCAGGGCGACCTGGCCGCCTTCGTGGCCGGACAGGCGCAGCCGGACAGCGCCACCGGCGAAGAGACGGCCGAGATGTTCGACGTTGACATCTCGCTCTGACATGCTGAAGGCACAGTATTTCGACGGCAAGACCGCCGCCGCGCAGCAGGTTGAACTCGCGCTCGTCGGGGAGGAGCTTCGGTTGCGCGGCACGAATTTCGAACTGCGCTGGCCGCTGCGCGAGGTGCGGCTTTCGGAACGGCTGGGCAACACGCCGCGCCGGCTGGAGTTGCCCGGAGGCGGGCACTGCGAAGTGACCGACCCTGCCGCGCTCGATGCGTTGCTGGCGCAGGGCGGCTACCGCCGCAGCTGGCTGGAGCGCATGCAGCACAGCCTGGGCTGGGCGCTGTTCTCGGCGCTGCTCGTCGCCGCCGTGTTTGCGGTAGCCTATCGCTACCTGCTGCCCTGGGGCGCAGAGGTCGTGGCGATGCGCGTTCCGCCCGCGCTGTTGCAGCAGATGGGAACGTCCTCGCTGGAAACGCTGGATCGCGTGCTGCTGCACCCCAGCACGCTCGCCCCCGAACGCCGGCAGGCATTGCGCGCAGCCTACGCCCGAATCGCTCCCGCCTCAGGCGCAGCGCTTGAATCCCGTATCGAGTTTCGCAGCGCGCCCGGGATCGGCGCCAACGCTTTCGCCCTGCCGGATGGCAGCATCGTGCTGCTGGACGAACTGGTCGCATTGACGCAGGACGACGACGAGATTTTGGCAGTTCTGGCCCACGAGCGCGGCCACGTGGATCGGCGCCATGCGCTGCGCAGGGCGTTGCAGAGTTCGGTGGTCGGTCTGGTGCTGACCTGGACCATGGGCGATGTCAGCACGCTGCTGGCCACCGTGCCGGCGATGGTGCTGGAGGCGGGTTATTCGCGCGAGATGGAGCGCGAAGCCGATGATTACGCGGCGCGCACGCTTGTCAAGAACGGCATGTCGCCGTGCCTGTTGAGCACCATGCTGCACAAGCTGGAAGCGGCGCGCCCGCTGCCGCAGGGGAAAAAAGAGGAGAAAGGCAACCGGGTGATGACGTATCTCGCCAGCCATCCCGCGACGGCGGAACGGTCCGTGGCATTGTGCCCGCAGTGATTTGTCCAGTCCCTGCAACGAACCGGAGGCGAGTCGGCAATCCAGTGTGGTGTTGCCACCTTGATGGCGCTTATTGCGAACGCTTGTGGGTCGGACTTCAGTCCGACAGCGGCAGGGTAAATTCAAACGCATGTCGGGTTGAAACCCGACCCACAGGGGACGGCGGGGGTTTTGTGGGTCGGACTTCAGTCCGACAGCGGCAGGATAAATTCAACCCTCTGTCGTGCTAAATCACGACCCACAAACGCTTTGCCGCACATTGGCATAAGTTCCAGATGGCGTGCAACACTACACCAGCATGTCCAGCGCCAGCGCTTCCGCGATTTCGATGCCGTCCACCGCCGCGGACAATATCCCGCCGGCGTAACCCGCGCCTTCCCCGCCCGGGTACAGCCCCCGGGTGTTGATGCTCTGGTAATCCTCGCCGCGTTTGATGCGCACCGGCGATGAGGTTCGCGTTTCCACGCCGGTCAGCACCGCATCGTCCATGGCAAATCCCTTGATCTGTTTGTCGAACGCAGGCAGCGCTTCGCGGATCGCGGCGATGACGTAGTCGGGCAGGGCGGTGGAAAGGTCGGTCGGGGTCACGCCGGGCGTGTAGGAGGGCACGACTTCGCCCAAGTGTGTCGAGGGTCGCCCGGCGAGGAAGTCGCCGACGCGCTGCGCCGGTGCGTTGTAGCTGCGACCGCCCAGCTCGAACGCGCGCGATTCCCACCGGCGCTGGAACTCCACCCCCGCCAGCACGTCGCCCGGATAATCGTCCGGGGTGATGTTCACCACGATGCCGCTGTTGGCGTTGCGTTCGTTGCGCGAATACTGGCTCATGCCGTTGGTCACCACGCGGCCTTCTTCGGACGTGGCGGCGACCACCGTGCCGCCGGGACACATGCAGAAGCTGTACACCGCGCGGCCGTTGCTGGCGTGGTGCACCAGTTTGTAATCCGCCGCGCCGAGCAATTCATTGCCCGCGTTGGGGCCGTGGCGCGCGCGGTCGATGAGGGCCTGCGGATGCTCGATGCGGAAGCCGATGGCAAAGGGCTTGGCCTCCATGTACACGCCGCGCCGGTACAGCATCGCGAAGGTGTCGCGCGCGCTGTGGCCGACGGCGAGCACGACATGGCGGGCGGCGATGCGCTCGCCGTTCGCCAGGCGCACGCCGCTGACTTGTCCATTGTCGATCTCGATATCCTCCACCCGGCTCTGGAAGCGGAACTCCGCGCCGAGTTGCTCCATTTCGTGGCGCATCTGTTCCACCATGCCGACCAGGCGGAACGTGCCGATGTGCGGGTGGCTCGCGTACAGGATCTCTTCCGGCGCGCCGGCCTTGACGAACTCGGTCAGCACCTTGCGGCCGAGATGACGCGGGTCCTTGATCTGGCTGTAAAGCTTGCCGTCGGAGAATGTTCCTGCGCCGCCTTCGCCGAACTGCACGTTGGACTCCGGGTCGAGTTTGCCCTGGCGCCACAGCCCCCAGGTGTCTTTCGTTCGATCGCGCACCGGTTTGCCTCGTTCGAGGATGATCGGGCGGAAGCCCATCTGCGCCAGCAGCAGTCCGGCGAACAAACCGCAGGGGCCGGTGCCGATCACGACCGGACGTTCCTGCAAATCCTTGGGCGCTTGCGCCACACGGCGGTAGCGCATGTCCGGTGCCAGGCTGACCTGCGGGAGTTTCTGCGCCAGCAGCGCGGCTTCGTTCCGCACTTCCGCATCTACGGTATAGACCCGCATGATCGCGTTCTTTTTGCGCGCATCATGCCCGCGCCGGAAGATGGCGAACGAGAGCAGTTCGGACGCGGCGATGCCCAGCCGCTTGAGGATCGCGGCCTTCAGGTGTTCGGCGGGATGGGTGAGCGGCAGTCTTATTTCGGTCAGGCGGAGCATGCCGCTATTCTAACCGAAGCAAACTAGGCTATTCTTGCCGCATCAATTCAGAGGCGGTCATGGCCAAGGCAAAAACAATCTACAGTTGCACCGAATGCGGCGGGCAATCGCCCAAGTGGCAAGGCCAGTGCCCGCATTGCGGTGCGTGGAACACGCTGGTGGAGACGGTGGCGGAAGCCGCACCGGCGGCGAGCAAGAACCGCTACAGCGCGCTGGCCGCATCGGGAAAATTGCAGCAACTGGCGGAGGTGGAAGCGAGCGAAATTTCGCGCACGCCGACCGGCATCGCCGAGTTCGATCGCGTGCTGGGCGGCGGGCTGGTGGAGGGCGGCGTGGTGCTGATCGGCGGCGACCCAGGCATCGGCAAATCGACCCTGTTGCTGCAGGCGCTGGCGCATCTCGCGCAGAATCAGAAAGTCCTGTATGTCAGCGGCGAGGAATCGGCGCAGCAGATCGCCTTGCGCGCGAAGCGGCTCGCGCTGGATGCGCGCGAAGTGCACCTGCTGCCGGAGATTCAGCTCGAAAAGATCCAGGCCACCGTGGCGCACGAAAAGCCGCAGGTGGTGGTGATCGATTCCATCCAGACCGTGTACTCGGAACAGTTGACGAGTGCGCCCGGCTCGGTGGCGCAGGTGCGCGAATGCGCGGCGCAACTGACGCGGCAGGCGAAGAGCAGCGGCACCACCATGATCCTGGTCGGCCATGTCACCAAGGAGGGCGCGCTGGCAGGCCCCAGAGTGCTGGAACACATCGTCGATACCGTGCTGTATTTCGAGGGCGACACCCATTCCAGCTTCCGCCTCATCCGCGCGTTCAAGAACCGCTTCGGCGCGGTGAATGAACTGGGCGTGTTCGCCATGACGGAGAAAGGCTTGCGCGAAGTGAGCAACCCGTCCGCGCTGTTCCTGTCGCAACACGGCGCGCAGGTGGCGGGTTCGTGCGTGATGGTGACGCAGGAGGGCACACGGCCTTTGCTGGTGGAGATCCAGGCGCTGCTCGACGAAGCCCATTCGCCCAGCCCGCGCCGCTTGTCGCTGGGGCTGGAACAGAACCGGCTGGCGATGCTGCTGGCCGTGCTGCACCGCCACGCGGGCATCGCCTGCTTCGACCAGGACGTGTTCATCAATGCCGTGGGCGGGGTGAAGATCACCGAGCCGGGGGCCGACCTCGCAGTGCTGCTTGCCATCGTCTCCAGCTTGCGCAACCAGCCGTTGCCGGAAAAGATGGTGGTGTTCGGCGAAGTCGGTCTGGCGGGCGAAGTGCGCCCGGTACAGCGCGGCCAGGAACGGCTGAAGGAAGCCGCCAAACTCGGCTTCACCCACGCCATCATTCCCAAGGCCAACGCGCCCAAGCACAAGATCGACGGCATGACGATCATCGCCGTGGAACGGGTGGAAGACGCGGTGGAGAAGATGCGTTGAACGCCCTGACGATGCCGCGGGAGACGGCTCGATGAACGCGCCCGCCGATTTGCGCGCGCTGCAACCGCAAGCGGTGTGGTCGCACTTCGCCACACTGTGCGAAATTCCCCGCGCATCGCGGTGCGAAGCCGCGTTGCGCGCGCATCTGGTGGCGTGGGCGCAGGCACGCGGTATCACGGCCATCGTGGATGAAGCGGGAAATCTGATCCTGAAAAAACCCGCCAGCCCGGGGTGCGAGTCTTTGCCCGGGGTGATCCTGCAAGGCCATCTCGACATGGTGTGCCAGGCCAATGCCGGCACCCGGCACGACTTCGCGCGCGATGCGATCGCTGCGGTGGTGCGCGACGGCTGGGTGATGGCAGAACAGACGACACTGGGCGCGGACAACGGAATCGGCGTGGCGCTGGCGCTGGCCGCGCTCGAAGTGCCGGACTGGATCCATCCGCCGCTGGAAGTGCTGCTCACCGTGAACGAGGAATCCGGCATGGACGGCGCGCGCGGGCTGCTGCCGGGCACCCTGCAAGGCACGACCCTGATCAACCTGGATACCGAAGAGTGGGGGCATTTCTATCTGGGCTGCGCGGGCGGCGTGGATGTGGAGGTGCGCTCGCGACACGGTGGGGCGGAGCCCTCTGGTGCGGGAGCGAGCGCATCGCACCTCCTCCCGCAAACGGCCGACTCGGTCGGTAACGAGTCGGAGGTGCGCTCGCGACACGGTGGGGCGGAGCCCTCTGGTGCGTGTAGGTCGGGTTTTAACCCGACAGCGCATAGTCGGGCTGAAGCCCGACCTACAGTCGGTAACGTGTCGGAGGTGCGCCACGACTGCGCGCAGCAGGCCGTGCCGCCGGGTTATGTGCTTTTGCGCTTTGAGGTGACCGGGCTGCGCGGCGGTCACTCCGGCATCGACATCCAGCTCGGGCGCGGCAACGCCATCAAGCTGCTGGCGGAGGCGCTGCACGACTTGGCAGCGCACACCGATTTCCGTTTGCTCGAAATGCAGGGCGGCACGGCGCGCAACGCGATTCCGCGCGAGGCCTTCGCCGTGTGCGCGCTGCCCGCTGCCGCCGTGCCGGGCATCGATGAATGGGTGGCGCATCGGCAGGCAGCGTGGCAGCAACGCTTCGCCGTGGAGGATCCGGCGGTCGCGTTCCGCTATGAACTGGACGATACGCCGGCGAACGGGGCGGTGCCTGAGGCGGAGCGCGACCGCCTGCTGGCCTTTCTCGATACCGCGCTCAACGGGGTGGCGCGCATGAGCGAGGATTTCCCGGGCGTCACCGATACCTCCAGCAATCTTGGCGTACTTTCATTGCAGCAGGGCGTGCTGAAGGTGACGTTCAAGGTGCGTTCGCTGCGCGATGCCAGCGCGGACGCACTGGCCGACAAGCTGATCTCCTTTGCCGCCAGTTACGGTCTGCGCGCCTGGAGGGAGGGCGCGTATCCGGGCTGGACTCCGAATCCGGATTCCGCCTTGCTGGCGCGCTGCCAGCAGGTCTATGCCGCGCAATTCGGCCAGCCAGCCCATCTGCAGGTGATCCATGCCGGACTGGAATGCGGCCTGCTCGCGGCCAGCCACCCGCAACTGGAGATGATCTCTTTCGGCCCCGACATTCGCGGTGCGCACGCGCCGGGCGAACGGGTCGAAATCGAATCGGTGGTGCGCTGCTGGCAACTGTTGCGTGCCGTGTTGCAGGAACTGGCAGAACCGGAGAAGCGCGTTTAATGTCGAGAGTGCATGGCCTGCACTTCGGGCAGGCGCTGGCCGCCTGGGGTACGCCGCAGTTCGAGACGGTTCTAAAGCGGGAAATGGCGCGTGCGGTGGATGCCTTGCCGTTGCAGCAGGGGCTCCGAGTGGGGAGCCAGGTCGCCGCCGCACCCATCACGGTCGTGATTCACCGCGTGAGTGCCACCGAAAAACAGGTCAGCGTGCGTGCGGGCATCTTTTACGCCAGCGTGATCGCCGGATGCAGTTGCGCGGACGATCCGACGCCGGTTGGCGAGAATACAGAGTATTGCGAGGTGGAATTGGCCATCGAGCGGCCGGCGGCATCGGTTAGAATCACACTGCTCGATGAATAGCCGCACACAATGTGGGTCGGGTTTCAACCCGACAAGGGGTTTAGTTCATCCTGCCGCGTCGGACTAAAGTTCGACCTCCAAACCCGCTGCCCCTGTGGGTCGGGTTTTAACCCGACGGGTTCTGCAAATTCGCTGTCGGACTAAAGTCCGACCCACAATAAAGCGTTTCACAGGAGCCGGAATTGGCGCAGGTCATTCACACCTGCAGGACGATGAGCATCAATAGACGAGGAAAAACGATGGGAAAACTAATCGGTATTTTTATCTTCGCCCTTGTCGGCCTCGGCGCGGGCTACGCCATTTTCGGCAAATGGGGCGGAGAATACGTCAGCCTGCAGACGCTATTCTCCTTCGGCGGGAACCGGTTGCAGGGCGCGTTCCGCTCATTGAGCGGGATCGAGGATATACGCAACAAAGTGCTGCTATGCGGCGCAGCCGGCGCGGTAGTGGGTTTGTTGCTGGCCTTCAAACGCAGATAAGTTCGATTCACTCGCCGAGGTTCATCCGGCGCCGGTAATGGCAGGTATAGCCGTGCGGGTAGCGTTGCAGGTAATCCTGATGTTCTTCCTCCGCGCGCCAGAACGCCTTGAACGGGACAACCTCGGTCACGACCGGGGCTTGCCATTCGCCCGATGCATCAACGGTATGAATGACTTCCTCTGCAGTGCGTTTCTGTTCCTCGTCCAGATAGAAGATGGCGGAACGGTATGAGCTGCCGATATCATTCCCCTGCCGGTCGGGGGTGGTCGGGTTGTGCAGGCGGAAGAACTCGAACAGCAGGTGGCGGTAGATCAGTTGATTGGGGTCAAACACCACCTTCAGTGCTTCCGCGTGGCCATTGTGATGCTCATAAGTTGCATTCGGCACATCGCCGCCGCTATAGCCCACTTCGGTTTCCAGCGCGCCCGGTATCTGGCGTACCAGTTCTTCCATGCCCCAAAAGCAGCCGCCGGCAAGATAGGCCGTTTGCGTGTGGGTGGACATATCAACTCCTTTCGCTTGTGGGTCGGACTTCAGTCCGACAGGGGCACCCGACTCACCAGCGTCCGCAATAAGCGCAATCAAGAATGCAGCACCACGCTAGTGTAGTGCCGCACTCTTAACGATACTTATTGCGAACCTTTGTGGGTCGGACTTCAGTCCGACATGTCGGGTTAAAACCCGACCCAAAAGGGCTTCCCGCACCTTGGCATAAGTTCCAGATAGCGTGCGACACTACACTAGCGCCGTTCCTTCTTGATTGCCTGCGCCGCCTCGCGTTTTGATTCGCGCTCTTTCTCGGTGGCGCGCTTGTCGTGTTCCTTCTTGCCCTTCGCCAGGCCGATCTCCAGCTTGATGCGGCTGCCCTTGAAGTGCATGTTCAGCGGCATGATGGTATAGCCCGCGCGCTGCACCTTGCCGATGAGTTTGTCGATCTCGTGCTGGTGCAGCAGCAACTTGCGCGTGCGCACCGGGTCGGGATGGATGTGGGTGGAGGCGTTCAGCAGGGGGCTGATGTGCGAGCCGAACAGATACAGCGCGCCGTCCTTGACTGTGACGTAGGCTTCCTTCAGTTGCACGCGCCCGGCGCGGATGGCTTTAACCTCCCAGCCTTCGAGCATGAGGCCGGCCTCGTGTTTTTCTTCGATGAAGTACTCGTGAAAGGCTTTTTTATTCTGAATGATGCTCATGGAAGGGTGAGTTTTGCGGTCGGTTGCGATATTCTACCAGCCTTTGATTGGCGGGCTTGGGCAAGCGATGGCTTTGGTGGAGAAAACGGTACTGGTGGCGCACAGCGCGCAACAGATGTTCGACCTGGTGGACCAGGTCGAAGCGTATCCGCAGTTCATGCCCTGGTGCGGCGGGGCGTCGGTGGACGACATGCAGGGAACGACCATGCACGCCACGCTGCACATCAATTATCACCACATCAAACAGCATTTCTCCACGGAGAACCGGCGCCTGCCGCCGCACGAGATCGACATGACCCTGCGCGACGGGCCGTTCCGCCAACTGGACGGGAGCTGGCGATTCATCCCTTTGGGCGACGAAGCCTGTAAAATACAGTTCCGGTTGCATTACGAATTTTCCAGCAAGCTGCTGGAAAAGGTGGTGGGGCCAGTATTCAGTTACATTGCCAACAGTTTTGTGGATGCTTTCATCCACCGTGCCGAAAAGGTCTATGCCGCAAAATGAACGCTGAAAAGATCAAAGTCGAACTGGTCTATGCCTTGCCGCACGAACAGACCCTGCTCAAGTTCGAGGTGCCGGCGGGCACGCGGGTCGCCGAAGCGGTGCAACTGTCCGGCATCCTGAAGAAATATCCGGAGATCGATCCGGGCAAAAGCAAGCTGGGGATCTTCGGCAAACTGACCAAGCCCGATGCCGAACTGCGCGAACTGGACAGGATCGAGATCTACCGCCCGCTGATTGCCGACCCGAAGGAAGTGCGGCGCAAGCGTGCCGAAGAGGGCAAGGTTATGAAGAAGGGCGGCGGCGATGCTTGATACCTGTGCCAAGCTACTGCGCAGCCGGATTGCGGCGTCGCGTGCTCGCTCGCTTCTGAGCGTAGCGGTCGCAGCTTCAGCTGCGGGCACCGCACGGCCTACCCCTTGCGGGTACGTCTACCTTGCACGGTATGCCTCGTCGCTCACTCCGCGGCTCCTTGCACTCCGGCTTGCTCGTCACGCTTCTCACAGGTATCAACCATGCTGAACATCGACCTGCATTGCCATTCCACCTATTCCGATGGCGCGCTGACCCCGGCCGAACTGGCCGCACGCGCGTCAGAACGCGGGGTCAAGACTTGGGCGCTGACCGACCATGATGAACTCGATGGTTTGGCCGAGGCGCGCCATGCGGCCGAGTTGCACGGCATGACGTTCATCGATGGCGTCGAGATTTCGGTGTCCTGGCGCAAACACACCCTGCACATCGTCGGCCTGAAGATCGATCCGACCTATCCGCCCCTGGTGGCGGGGCTGCAACAGGTGCGCAGCGGACGCGGCGCACGCGCGCAGAAGATGGCGGACGAACTGGCCAAGGTCGGCATTCGCGGGGTGCTGGAAGGCGCCTATCGTTTTACCACCAATCCCAACATGATCGGGCGCACCCATTTCGCGCGCCATCTGGTCGAGTCCGGCCAGTGCAAGGATGTGAAGAGCGTGTTTAACCGTTATCTGGCGCAGGGGAAACCGGGCTATGTGCCGCATCAGTGGGCCGCCTTGCCGGACGCGATTGGTTGGATAAAAGGGAGTGGTGGCATCGCCGTGCTGGCGCATCCAGGGCGCTACATGGTCGGTCGGCAAAGCATGGGCAGCAAGACCATGCGCGAGTTGCTGGCCGAATTCGTCGAATTGGGCGGCGGTGCACTGGAAGTGGTCACCGGCAGCCACACGCCCGAGCAGTACGCCGAGTTCGCGCGCTACGCACAGGAATTCGGCTTGAGCTGTTCTTGCGGTTCGGATTTTCACGGGCCGAAAGAAAGCTACCGCGATATGGGTCGTTTGCCGGATCTGCCGCTGGGCTGCCGCCCGGTCTGGGCGGACTGGGAAACATCCTCTGTGCTGAAGGCGGCCTGATGGATATGACTGATGACTTGATGGATCTTTTGATATATCCATTCCCCCACCCCCGTTCCCCCTCCCCCGAAAGGAGAGGGGTACGGTTCGCCCTCGCTACGCGAATTATTTTCTAATGGCACAGTTTTTCCAGATTCATCCCGACAATCCCAACGCGCGCCTGGTCCGCCAGGCGGCGACGCTGTTGCGCGAGGGCGCGGTGATTGTCTATCCCACCGATTCCGGCTACGCGCTGGGCTGCCATCTGGAGGACAAGGACGCGGTCACGCGCATCCGCCAGATTCGCGCCCTGGACGAGCAGCACCATCTCACCCTGGTCTGCCGCGACCTGTCGGAACTGGCCAACTATGCGCGGGTGGACAATGTGCAGTTCCGCCTGCTCAAGAACAACACGCCCGGTGCCTACACCTTCATCTTGGCGGCCACCAAGGAAGTGCCGCGCCGCCTGCAACACCCGAAACGCAGCACGATCGGGGTGCGCATTCCGGATCATCCGGTGGCGCTGGCGCTGCTGCAGGAATTGGGCGAACCGCTGTTGAGTTCCACCCTGATCCTGCCCGGGGCCGATTTTCCGCTGGCCGATGTGGACGAGATTCGCGCCGCGCTCGAACAAAAAGTCGATCTCGTCATCGAGGGCGGCGTGGTCGGTATCGAACCGACCACCGTGATCGACCTGACCGGAGCCTCGCCGCAGTTGCTGCGTGCCGGTCGCGGTGACGTGACCCCGTTTGGAATTGAGAGCTAGATGGACCATCTGATCCAGTTGATCGCGGTCGCGGCGATCCCCATCCTGTTCGCCATCACCCTGCACGAAGCGGCGCACGGCTATGTGGCGCGCCATTTCGGCGACATGACGGCGTATCAGGCGGGGCGCATCTCGCTCAATCCGCTGCGTCACATCGACCCGGTCGGCACCATTCTGTTGCCGCTGCTGACGCTGGCGCTGGGGGGCATCCTGTTCGGCTGGGCCAAGCCGGTGCCGGTCAATTTTTCCGCCTTGCGCCAGCCCAAGCAGGACATGCTGTGGGTCGCGCTCGCGGGGCCGGGCTCGAACCTGCTGATGGCCCTGTTGTGGGCGCTGATGATCAAACTGGTGTGGCTGTTTCCGGGGAGTTATTTTTCCGAACCGCTGCTGGAGATGGCGCAGATCGGCATCAAGATCAATGTGATCCTGATGGTGCTCAACCTGCTCCCCTTGCCGCCGCTGGACGGCGGACGCGTCGCGGTCAGCCTGCTGCCGCATCGCCAGGCGTACCAGTTATCGCGCATCGAGCCCTACGGCCTGTTCATCCTGATCGGGCTGGCGCTCACGCCGCTGCTGGGCTGGATCATCACGCCGCTGTTTGGCGCGGTTATGAATTTCATTAACCTAATCTTGTGAAGGTGAAGTCGAACCATGTTTGCTGATCGCGTGTTATCCGGGATGCGTCCCACCGGCAGTCTGCATCTGGGGCATTACCACGGCGTGCTGAAAAACTGGGTGCGCATGCAGCACGAGTACGAATGCCTTTTCTTCGTCGCCGACTGGCACGCGCTGACCACCCACTACGACACGCCGCAGATCATCGAGCAAAGCGTGTGGGACATGGTGATCGACTGGCTGGCGGCGGGCGTCGATCCGGCGCACGCCACGCTGTTCATCCAGTCGCGCGTGCCGGAACACGCCGAGCTGCATCTGCTGCTGTCGATGATCACCCCGCTGGGCTGGCTGGAGCGCGTGCCGACCTACAAGGACCAGCAGGAAAAACTGACCGAGAAGGACCTGGCCACCTACGGCTTCCTCGGCTATCCGCTGTTGCAGAGTGCCGACATCCTCATCTACCGCGCCACCCAGGTGCCGGTGGGGGAAGACCAGGTGCCGCACATCGAATTCACGCGCGAAATCGCGCGCCGCTTCAACCACATCTATGGCCGCGAACCGGGTTTCGAGGAAAAAGCGCAGGCCGCCGTGAAAAAACTCGGCGGCAAAAAAGGCCGCCTGTATGCCGAGCTGCGCACCCGCTTCCAGGAGCAGGGCGACGACGAGGCGCTGGAGTCAGCCAAGGCGCTGCTGGACGAGCAGCAAAGCCTGAGCCACGGCGACCGCGAGCGTCTGTTCGGTTACCTCGAAGGCGGCGGCAAGATGATCCTGTCCGAGCCGCAGGCGATGCTGACCGCAGCTTCGAAGATGCCGGGGCTGGACGGGCAGAAGATGTCCAAATCCTACAACAACACGATCAGCCTGCGCGAAGACGAGGCGGAAGTGGCGAAGAAGATCAGGACCATGCCGACCGATCCGGCCCGCATCCGCCGCACCGACGCCGGTGAGCCGGACAAATGCCCGGTGTGGCAATTGCATCATGTGTATTCGAATGATGCGACCAAGCAATGGGTGCAGCAGGGTTGCCGCAGTGCGGGCATCGGTTGCATCGAATGCAAGCAGCCGGTGATCGATGGGGTGCTGGCGGAGCAACGCCCGATGCGCGAACGCGCCCAGCTCTATCTGGACGACCCCGGTCTGGTACGCAACATCATCGCCGACGGTTGCGAGAAAGCGCGCAAGCTGGCGCAGGACACCATGCGCGATGTGCGCGAAGTGATGGGGCTGGAGTACAAGTGAGCGATCTGTTGCGCCAGGGCGATCTGCCCATCACGCCGCCGGTGGCCTACATCCACGGCCAGCCGCTGGCGGAGATGCCGCAGGATCTGTACATCCCGCCGGATGCGCTGGAAGTGGCGCTGGAATCGTTCCAGGGCCCGCTCGATCTCCTGCTCTACCTGATCCGCCGCCACAACCTGGACCCGCTCGACATCCCGATGGCGCAGTTGACGTTGCAATACATCGGCTATATCGAAGCGATGCGGCAGAATCGCATGGAACTGGCGGCCGAATATCTGCTGATGGCGGCGGTGCTGATCGAGATCAAGTCGCGCATGTTGTTGCCGCGTCCGCCCAAGGAAAATGGCGAAGAGAGCGAGGAGGACCCGCGCGTCGAACTGATGCGGCGCCTGCTCGAATACGAACAGATGAAACTGGCCGCGCACAAGCTGAACGAGCTGCCGCAGGCCGGGCGCGACTTCGAACTGGTGCAGGTGCTGATCGAGCGCACGGTGGTTGAACGCCTGCCCAGCGTCAGCATCGAAGATTTGCAAAATGCCTGGCTCGCGCTGCTCACCCGCGCCAAGGTGAACGCGAGCCATACCGTGCGCCGCGAAGAACTCACCGTGCGCGAACAGATGACCAAGGTGCTGCGTCAGTTGCGCCATTGCGACTTTGTTCCGTTCGAACAGTTGTTCGCTGCGGATGCCGGCATCCCGCTGCTGGTCGTCACCTTCATCGCCATTCTGGAGTTGGCGAAAGAGTCGCTGATCGAGATCACACAAACCGAATCGTTGGGGAACATCTATGTCAGAACCAGTCGAGCCCTCACTGCCGAATGAAACCGCACACGCTCTGGCCGTGGCCGAGCCGGACATCGATCTGGCGTTGCTCCGGCGCGTCATCGAGGCCGCCTTGCTCACCGCAGAGGAGCCGCTCGCGCTGGCCGAACTGAAACGGTTGAGCGAGGTGCCGCTGGAGAACCGGCAGATCGAGGAATGCCTGCAACAGATCGCCGAAAGCTATGCCGACAGCGGGGTGGAACTGACCCGGGTGGCCAGCGGCTGGCGCTTCCGCGCGCGCCCCGAGTTGCAAGGCTATCTTGACCGCCTCAACCCGCAGAAGCCGCCGCGCTACTCGCGCGCCGTGATGGAAACGCTCGCCATCATCGCCTACCGCCAGCCGGTCACGCGCGGCGACATCGAAGAGATCCGCGGGGTCGCGGTGTCTTCGCAGATTCTCAAGACACTGGAAGGACGCGCCTGGATCGAAGTGATCGGCACCCGCGACACGCCGGGCAAGCCGGAGTTGTTCGCCACCACCCAGCAACTGCTGGACGACCTCAACCTGCGTTCGCTGAACGAATTGCCCGCGCTGGAAGAAATGGGCAGCCTGATTGACCAGAGCGGGCAAGACCGCGACTGATGTCCGCCGGCAAGCGCCTCACCTCGCGCGATAATCCCTTCTTCAAGTCACTGCGCAAACTGGCCGAGTCATCGCGCGCCCGGCGCGAAGCGGGACAGACGCTGCTCGACGGCCCCCATCTGCTGCGCGCCTGGCTGGATGCCGGACAACGCCCGAAGCATCTGCTGCTGAACGACCGCGCGCTGCAGGATGCGGAAATCGCCGGACTGCTGCCGCGCTGTGCCGACATTCCGCACACCGTGTTTGACGATGCGCTCTTCGTCCAGCTTTCCGAACTCAAGACCCCGAACGGATTGCTTGCCCTTGTCGCCATCCCGCAACCCGCCCTTGCGGCGGCCCACAGCCAGTTCGTTTTGCTGCTGGAAGACCTCCAGGACCCTGGCAATCTCGGCTCCATATTGCGCAGTGCGGCGGCGGCGGGGTGCGATGCCGTGTTTTTGTCGCCGGGCTGTGCCGATGCGTGGTCGCCCAAAGTATTGCGCGCCGGCATGGGCGGGCATGTTTGCCTGAACATTCACGAGCATGCTGACCTTCTTCAAATCTCCCGCACATTCACCGGCAAGCTGCTCGCAGCCTCGTTGCAGGCGGATCACTCGCTCTACACCTGCAACTTGCGCGGAAAAATCGGCTTCGCGATCGGCAACGAAGGGGCCGGGTTGTCGCCGGCGTTGCAGCAAGCCGTGCAGGAAAGCTTCATCATTCCCATGCCGGGCCGGGTCGAATCGCTGAATGCAGCCGCCGCCACGGCGGTGTGCCTGTTCGAGACACTGCGTCAGCGGAGGTAGCGCAGAATTCATCGACCTCCGGATTTTCCGGAGAATGAATTCAACCCCTTGTCGGGTTGAAACCCGACCCACGGGGGGCAGCGGGGGTTTGTGGGTCGGACTTCAGTCCGACAAGGCAGGATGAATTCGAACCCCATGTCGGGTTGAAACCCGACCCACAGGAAACTGCGGCGGTTTGTGGGGGAACAGCGGGGGTTTGTGGGTCGGACTTCAGTCCGATGCCGTTTAGCGTTTCAGTCCGGTCTGGTGGAGCAGGGTGGTGGCGATCTCCTCCACCGATATGGTGGTGACATCCAGCATCGGAATGTTTGCGCTGCGCATCAATGCTTCGGCCTGTTGTATCTCCTTGCGGCAATTCTCCAGCGCGGCATAGCGGCTGTTCGGCATGCGTTCGGCGCGGATTTGCGCCAGGCGTTCCGGGCGAATGGTCAGTCCGCGCACCTTGGCGAGCAGCGGTTTGAGTGCGGTCGGCAACGAATGCTTCTCGAAATCTTCCGGCACCAGCGGATAGTTGGCGGCAAAGATGCCGAATTGCAGCGCCAGGTAAAGCGAGGTCGGCGATTTGCCGGAGCGCGACACGCCGACCAGGATGATCTGTGCCCGTTCCAGGTCGCGCGAGATGCCGCCGTCGTCGTGGTTGAGCGCGTAGTTCACCGCGTCCATGCGCTCGTTGTAATGCATCCCGGTCTCGTGCGGGCGGCCCACCGCATGCGAGGATTGCATGCCCAGCTCGTTCTCGATGGGCACGATGAAGCGCTCGAACAAGTCGAGAATCAGGGCGTTGGATTTCTCCAGGATGGCATGGATCTCCGCCACGATCAGCGTGCTGAACACAATCGGGCGCTGCCCGTCCTGCATCGCCGCCTCGTTGATGCGCTTGACCGCCGCGTGCGCCTTGTCGATCGAATCCACGAAGGGCAGGGTGATCTGGTTGAACTCGACCCCGTCGAACTGGCTCAGCATGCTGCGCCCCAGCTTTTCCACAGTGATGCCGGTGCGGTCGGAAACAAAGAATGCGGTGCGATGTTTGCCCATGATTTTTCCGATGCTATGCAGACTTTCCCGACAGCAGATACTCCGCATACAGGTTCTCGCCGATCGGGCGCTGGTCGCTGTTGCGGTCGTACTCCGCGATCTTCAGGTCTTCGTGCACGACATGGCCGACCAGCCATTTGTTCAGGAAGAACAGCAGGTCCTCCGGGAATTCTTTGTGGTGCGCGATTTTGGCGATCGCCATGTCCAGTTGCGCCAGCAGGTCGCTGTGGATCAGCGAGTGTTCGTCCACCCCGGGGTAACCGATCTCGTGCATCAGGTTCTCTTCGCTGACGAAGTGGAACTCGGTGAATTTCCGCAATTCCAGCATCACGAAGCGCAGGGTCTGTTCCGTGGCCCGGGTCTTGATGGCGATGTCCAGCTTGCGGCACAACAGCACCAGGATGCGGTGCTGGGTGTCGATCAGATCGTTGCCGAGTTCCAGTTCTTTTTCCCAGTGGATATACATGACGGTCTCCGAATCTATGACTGCTTGCGCACAAAATCCTCGAACGGCCCGGCCGGCAGCGGCTTGCTGAAATAATACCCCTGCACTTCGTCGCATCCCTGCAAGCGCAGGAACGCCAGTTGGCCTGAGCTTTCCACGCCTTCCGCGATGGTCTGCATGCCGAGGCTGCTGCCCAGATTGATGATGGCGGTCACAATGGCCTTGTCGTCCGTGTCCGAGGTGATGTCGCGCACGAAGGACTGGTCGATCTTCAGCTTGTACACCTTGAACCGCTTGAGGTAGCTCAACGAGGAATAGCCGGTGCCGAAATCGTCGATCGACATGCGGATGTCGCGTGCATACAGTTGGTCCATCATTTCGACCGCGCCCTGCGGGTCATCCATGGCCACCGCTTCGGTCAGTTCCAGTTCCAGATATTCGTGCGGCAGTCCGGCCTCGTCCAGAATCGCGGTGATGCGGTCCGGCAGCTCGGGCTGGCGGAACTGGATGGCGGACAGGTTCACCGCGATCACCAGCGGCGGCAGACCGCGCTCCTGCCAGGTCTTTGCCTGCTGCACCGCGGTGCGCAACACCCATTCGCCGATGGCGATGATCTGCCCGCTGTCTTCGGCGATGGGAATGAATTCGGCGGGCGAGATCTGGCCCAGCTCGGGATGTTGCCAGCGCAGCAAGGCCTCCGCCCCGAGGATATGGCCGTCGCTCATCGCCACCTGGGGTTGGTAGTACACCTGCAATTCGTTGCGCGCCAGCGCGTGGTGCAAGGCGCTCACCAGTTGCAGGTTGCGCTCCGAATGGGCCTGCATCTCGGTGGTGAAGAAACAAAAATCGTTGCGGCTGCCGTGCTTGACCCGGTACATCGCGGTGTCCGCCTTCTTCAGCAATTCCTCGAACGATTCGCCATCGCTGGGGTAGAGCGCAATGCCGATCGATGGAGTGCCGTTCAGTTCGTGATTGTCGATCACGCAGGGTTGGGAGATGGCCTCGATCAGTTTGTTGGCCACGATGGCCGCGCCGTCCGCATCCGTGCCCGGGAAAACCAGGATGAATTCGTCCCCGCCCAGGCGCGATACGGTGTCTTCCTCGCGCACGCAGGATTTGAGGCGTTTTGCAATTTCCACCAGGAACAGGTCGCCGATGCTGTGCCCCAGCGTATCGTTGATGTTCTTGAAATGGTCGAGATCGAGGAACATGACGGCCATCGATTCGCCGCTGCGCTGCGCCAGGCTGAGCGCATAGCTGAAGCGCTCGTTCAACTGGCCGCGGTTGGGCAGGCCGGTCAACTGGTCGAAGTGCGCCAGTTGCTGAATGCGGGCTTCGGCCGCTTTCTTCTCGGTGATGTTTTCCTTGATCGCCAGATAGTTGAGGACCTTGCCGTCGGCCTGGTGCACCGGCGCGATCATGGCCGCTTCGATGTACTCGGTGCCGTCCTTGCGCTTGTTGATCAGTTCGCCGCGCCATGCCCGGCCTGCCGTCAGGTGTGCCCACATGTCGTCGTAGGTCGCTTGCGGCGTTTTCCCGGAATGCAGGACGCGCGGATTCTGGCCGATGACTTCTTCCGGCGCATAGCCGGTCACTTCGGTGAACATCCGGTTCACGTATTCGATGTTGGCCTCAAGGTCGGTGATGACGATGGTGTTCGGGCTTTGCTCCACCGCTAGCGAGAGTTTGCGCAGCAAGGTTTCCGTTTGTTTTTTGGCCGAAATATCCTCGACCACCGAAACGAAATATTTGGGCGTCCCATCGCTGTCGCGCACCAGCGACACGGTCAGGTTGACCCAGACCACCTCGCCCGATTTGCGCAGGTAACGTTTTTCCATGCTGTAGTTTTGGAGGCTGCCGGCCAGCATCTGCCGCACGTAAGCCAGATCGAGGTCCAGGTCGTCCGGGTGGGTGATGTCCTGAAAAGTCTGTTGCAGCAATTCTTCCCGGCTATAGCCGACGATGTCGGCGATCTTTTGATTCACCTCCAGCCATTTCCCGTCCGGCGCCACGCGCGCAATGCCCACCGCAGCCTGGTCAAAAGCGGCACGGTAGCGCTCCTCGCTTTCGGCCAGGTCGCGCTTGATCTGTGCTCGTTCCGCCTCATCCGCAAAACGGTCCAGCGCATAACTGATGTCCATCGCCATTTCGAGCAGCAGGTTGCGCGCGGCTTCGTCGAACGCATTGCACTGATCCGCATACAGCGTCAGCGCGCCGGCAACTTCCCCTTTGCGATGCAAGGGGAGCGAGGCGGATGCGGCCCAGCCGTAACGGGCGCCGCGCTCGTGCCACGCCGCGGTGACGGGGTCGTGCTGGAAGTCCTGGCACCAGAACGGGCGATCCTCGCGCAGGGACGTGCCGGTGGGGCCGCGCCCGCCGGGTACGCTGTCGTCGCTCGAAAGCTCGATGCCTTCCAGATATTCGATCCCGGCGCCGAAGGCGGCGACCGGCTGCACTTTTTTGCTGACCGGGTCCAGCAGGCCGATCCATGCCATCGTCATCCCGCCAAAATTGACGGCATCGCGGCAGATGACCGGGAACAGTTCTTTCTCATCCGCGCAGCGCACGATGGCCTGGTTGCACTGGCTCAAGGCGGCATACAGTTTGGACAGCTTTTGCACGTTCAGTTCGGCCAGCTTGCGGGCCGTGATGTCGTGCGACAGGACGATGAAGCGCGGGACTTCTCCCGCCTGAAAGGGTTTGCGCGAGACGGAAAGTTCGAACCAGTGTTTGCTGTCGGCCAGCTCCAGCGCGTATTGCCTGCCGTGGGAATAACCGGCGTCATTGGCTTCGTGCAGGGCGGACATACCGGTTTCGGCAACGTCCGGCGGCATGACTTCGGCCAGTCTTTTGCCCAGAAACACGCTGGCCGGCGTTGCCAATAAATCCGTGCGCGGCGAATGGTAAGCCAGGAATCGGCCGTACAAATCCATCTCGAAAAACAGGTCGGGCAGGGCGTCCAGCGTGACTTGCAACTGGTCGCGTGTCGCCTTTAGCGCAGCGGTGCGTTGCCGGACCAGTTGGCGCATCAATAGCGTGATCCCCAGCAAAAAAAAGATGGCGATGGCGGCGATAGTCAGGCCATACAGCAGATTGCGATGCAGTGGATTGTTCAGGCTTTGTCCCATCCACTTATTTTCCAATGCCTGCCGTTCAGTCCCGGTGAACTGGGTAAAGCCGCGCTCGACCAGATCTTGTGTTGCGACATCTCCCTTGTGCACGGCACGATGGAACTCGCCGGTGTAAAGCGTGAATGCCTTGCGAAATTTGTCATCCATGCGCTCGCGCATGATCAGGTAATTGGCGGGCGGCTCATCCATGCAGAACAGATTGATCTGCCGCGCAATCGCTGCCCGAATAATCGTCTCGTAGCTTGGAAAGGTTTGCAGATGGAGAATCTTCTCGGCTCGGAGTCGATCCACACAGGCATCGCCGGCTTTGACGCCCACCAGAAAATCGCGTGCCCCATCGATATCCTCAATGCCGGTGAGATTGGCATGCGTAAAAATGGCTACGGGGAGTGAGGCATAGGCCGGTCCGAAATCGAGTGTCTGTTCACGTTGTGGCGTTCGGAAAATGGTATCGATGACGTCCGCACGACCCTCTGCCATGTTTTTTTGTGCCGTTTCCCAGTCGCTGACGATGAGCTCGACATGCACTCCCGTCTTTTTTTCCCAAAGTTGCCAGGCATCCACCAGATAACCTTCCGGGGAACCGTCCGCTTCGCGCATGATGTAAGGGGGGTAATTGTCATCCAGCGCCACACGCAGGGTTTGCCGACTCGCAGCCGGTTCGGCGGGATACGCTGATGTTAATGGCTGCACGAGCGCAGCGATCCCGCAGAACACCAGCACGACACGGCGTGCAGGTTGCGATAGGTGGGTCAATTTAATTTCCGTAGTTAGGTGCGATAAAGCCGCATACATAATTAAACCTCACTGATGATAACGGCTGGAATAATAAAAACTTGAGTTCTGCTATCCGTTCCTCTCTTATATTTTACATAATATACATTATGCGACAAACAATTCCGGCCAGGATCAGCATAAACTCTTTGCACCGGCCACGCGAATCAGGAATATCGGGTATGCGATTGATTCAGAATCAGGCAAGACTACAAGGCTAATTGTTCAGCTTGCCCCTGCCGCTGGATCAATTCGAAACCCTGCTGCAACAACCGCCCGCATCAACCGAAAGAATTGCTGTGACGCTTCCTACCCAGCTTGAGCGGAAGTTGTGAGGTGGGCAAATACCGGGCTGGCTCAATACTCGTCCTGATAGCGCACCGTGATCGGATAGCGCCAATCCTTGCCGAAGCCGCGATCGGTGATGCGGATGCCCACCGGTGATTGGCGCCGCTTGTATTCGGCAATGCGGATGAGCTTCACCACCCGCCGCACATCCTGCTCTGCATAGCCTATCGCCACAATCTGGCCGATGCTCATGTTCTTCTCGACATAGCAGGCCATGATCGCATCCAGCACATCGTACGGCGGCAGGCTGTCCTGGTCGGTCTGGTCCGGCTTCAGTTCGGCGCTGGGCGGGCGCGTGATGATGCGTTCTGGAATCACCCGTCCCTGCGTGTTGCGCCAGTTAGCCAGCCGATACACCCAGGTCTTGCTCACATCCTTGAGCACCGCGAAACCGCCCGCCATGTCACCGTACAGCGTGGCATAGCCCACGGTCATCTCGGACTTGTTGCCGGTGGTCAGCACCAGCGCGCCGGTCTTGTTGGACAGCGCCATGAGCAACGTACCGCGGATGCGCGCCTGCAGATTCTCTTCGGTAGTATCGGTTGGCAATCCTTTGAACACTGGCGACAGCGTGCCCTGCAACGCGGTGAAGGTGGGCAGGATGTCCAGTTCTTCATATTTCACGCCGAGCAATTTCACCATCTCGCGCGAGTCGGCTATGCTGATCTGCGCCGTGTAGGGCGACGGCATCATCACCGCGCGCACCTTGTCCGCGCCCAGCGCATCCACCGCCACGGCCAGCGTCAGCGCGGAATCGATGCCGCCGGACAGCCCCAGCAGCACCCCGGGGAAACGGTTCTTGCCGATGTAGTCGCGCACGCCGAGACACAGCGCGCGGTAGATGCTGGCCTCATCCTGCGCCACCGCTTCGCATGTTCCGGCAACCAGCTTCCCCTCCTGCAATTCGACCAGGCCGAGGCATTCGTCGAAGGCGGGAAACTGGTGCGTCAAGGCGCCTGCGCTATCCATGGCAAAGGATGCGCCATCGAACACCAGCTCGTCCTGCCCGCCCACCAGGTTGGCGTAGATCACCGCGAGGCCGGTTTCGCCGATACGGTCGCGGATGGTTTCGTAGCGGGTCGCCTGCTTGTCCAAATGATAGGGCGAGGCGTTCAGCACCAGCAGCACCTGCGCGCCCGCCTCGCGCGCTTTCTGCGCGGCCTGTTCTTCCCAGATGTCGGCACAGATGTTGATGCCGAATTGCACCCCCTCCAGCTCGAACAGGCAGGGTTTGTTGCCCTTCTTGAAGTAGCGCACTTCATCGAACACGCTGTGGTTAGGCAGTTCGTGCTTGAGGTAGGTGGCGGCGATCCTGCCGTCGCGCAGAATGGAGGCGGCGTTGAAATGATCCTTGCCCACCTGGTGCGGGTGGCCGACGATCAGGATGATGTCACGTGCCTGCTGTGCCAATTCGTGCAGTGCGGCGGCGCACGCCCGATAAAACCCGTCGCGCAGTAGCAGGTCTTCCGGCGGATAACCGCACAGACTCATCTCCGGCGTGAGCAGGATGGCCGCCCCCTGCTCCCGGGCGCGCTGCGCATAGTCGGCAATCTTCGCGGCGTTGCCCGCGAGGTCACCCAGCAGACAGTTGAATTGGGCGATGGCGATTTTCATAAGTTCTTATCCTGCGTTCACCGGCACCAGCACCATCGTGTCGTTGCCGAAGATGTCGATGACTTTCACCGCCACAGTATAGCGACCCGCTTGGGTGTAAGTGTGCGGTGCAGAGAGGAATTCCAGGTCGCGGTTTTTGCGGGTGCGGAAGCTTTGCCATTCGTTCTCGAAGATGTAGCTGCCGGTCCAGCGCTCCTCGAATTCTCCCTCACCCTCAATCCCTCTCCCGGAGGGAGAGGGAAGATTATTGCTCCCCTCTCCCTCCGGGAGAGGGGCTGGGGGTGAGGGCTGTGAGCCGTCCACGCCACTGCCCACCGCCACCTTGATGATTTCCTTGCGGCTCATGTAATCGAAGTCCACCGCCCAGTAGTCCACCCAGTCGGCCCAGCGTTTGGTGAGCGTCTCGCGGGTGACAACGCCTTCCTTGTTTTTGCTCACCTTGATGAGCTGGCCTTGTTCGCACACGACCTGGCTTTTGCCGTCCTTCATGCTCGCGGCGGCGGCTTCCGCCGCGCCCTGGGTGTAGTAGACGGAGAAGTCGGTCAGTTCGATCTGCAACGTGAACTTGTCTTTTTTGTGGTAACGCGGCGTGGCCTCGATGAAGCTGATGTCGAAAAACACCACTTGGCCTTTTTCAACCGCGCGCTTGTCGAACACTTCGGGCGGAATCTGCTTCGGCGTGAGGTCGATGCCCTTTTGCTTCGCCTCTTCCAGCACGGCGGGGAACAAACCCATTTCGAACTCGAAAGCGAGCATGTCCACGCGCGAAGCGCCGCGCTTGCGGCATTCGGTGATGACTTCCTCCACGAACAGCCGCCCCACGGGCAAGTTGATCGGGCCGATCACTACCAGCCGACCCGCGTTCTTGCCGTGAAAAAAAGGCTCGCCCTCCAGCGGCTCGGCACGATACGCGCGCAGGATCAGGTCGCGGAACTCGCGTTCCTTCTGCGCCAGCGCCTGTTCCTTCTGCGCGCCGGTCAGGCGGCCGCCGACGTTGAGGTAAGCCTGACGTTCGTAGCGACCAAGGTTCAGCACCTCGAAGGCGCGGAACGGTTTGCCGGACTCCTTCAACTCGCGCTGCACGCCGATCAAGCTCTTGCGCGTGGTGTGGATGCCGAACTTGCCGAGGTCGGTGCAGATCCACGTGCGCCCCAGCTTCTCCGCGACCGCCGCCGTGGTGCCGGAGCCGCAGAAGAAATCGGCGACGAGATCGCCT
Source organism: Ferrigenium sp. UT5 (assembly GCF_045866295.1). Lineage (NCBI taxonomy): Bacteria > Pseudomonadati > Pseudomonadota > Betaproteobacteria > Nitrosomonadales > Gallionellaceae > Ferrigenium > Ferrigenium sp. UT5. Next base: position 1,291 of record NZ_BAAFRY010000013.1, on the reverse strand, counting down.
TCGTTGCTACTGGCTTTGATAATGCGTTCGAGCAGGGCTTCGGGTTTTTGGGTGTTGTAGCCAGTGGCTTCCTCACGATGCCAAGAACGCACTGGCTGAACATCGTCCCAAAGGTCTGAAGCCGGCATTCCTGCCGCGTCATCCAAAAATCGCTTCAATCGAGGAACGCCATTGCGTGTCCAGAAAATTCGATTTTCTCGGAGAGCCTTGTCAATACCCGTTTGGTCATACATCCAGTGGCGACTGGGCGGTGGGGCAATCTCGCCACGTTCGCCAAAATGGCGCGGTGGCCCCCCGCCTGCGCCAGACAAATCGCCTGACATGAACTTTCGTCCGTTGGTATCGGTGTATCGGTAATACGATTCGATGTAATCCTCGTCGTAGGCTTGCAAGACGTTGTTTCGTTTTGCCTCTGCGTTCGTGTAATACCAAATCGTGTCATGCACCGAGCCGTAAGATTTTGCGTCGGAATGTCCCGTTGTTCGCTTCCAGATAATTTCATTTCCAAAAGCTGACGGACCGAACACTTCATCCAAACAACAACGAATGTGTGGCGTTACCCGCCAATCGCAATGCACGTAGATGCTTCCCTCCTCGTGCATCAAATCCCGCATCAAGATCAGCCGCTCGTAAATCATCGAAATGAACGAATCCGCCCCGCGTCCCCAGGTGTCGCGGTAGGCGATCTGCTCCAGCAGGTTGGGTTCCTTGTGGAAGGTCTCGCCGCCGATCTCGATGTCCATGGAAAAGTCGGCACCGACGTCGAACGGCGGGTCGATGTAGATAAGCTTCAAGCCGCCCGCGTCCTCGATCTGGCGGCGCAGCGCGCCGCTCTTGAGCGAGGACAGAATCAGCTTGTTGTCGCCCCAGATCAGCTTGTTGGTCCAGCCCTTGAGCTGGCGTCCGCGCGTGTCGAACAGGCTGCCCTGGATTTCCGGCGCGGCCTTGCGCGGTTCGTCCACATGCTCCAGCGACTGGAACGGCAACACGGTGGTGCACACGTCGCGGCTCTTGCCGTTCCACACCAGCTCCACCTCGCGCTTGTCCTCGAACAGGATGAAGCGGTATTTCTCCGGCAGCGGTTTGCCCTGCTGGATGAGCTGGGTCAGGTCGCGCTTCTCGGCGTCGGAAAGTTCGTAGGCTTCTTTGCTTGGTTTGGCCATAACTTATGAGTGTCTCCCACTAGTGTCCGGTTAAATACGATCCCATGACTCTGGAACCCTTATTTGATGCTGCATTTGGAGATTTTTATAGTGTCTCCGACTTGAACGGCGAACAGTCCTTCGTGCAA
>NZ_BAAFRY010000012.1:0-65458 GCF_045866295.1 Ferrigenium sp. UT5 | reverse complement strand
CACCAACAACACTGTATTGCCAGCACTGACCATCGCCGCGCTTTACAAGAGCCGCTGGCAGGTCGAGTTGTTCTTCAAGTGGATCAAGCAGCACCTGCGCATCAAACGCTTTATCGGCAACAGCGAGAACGCGGTGAAGACGCAAATCTGGTGCGCCGTCTCTACCTACGTGCTGATTGCCATCGTTAAGAAGGAGCTGCAATTTGATGCCTCGCTTTATTCGCTGCTACAGATTCTTTCGGTGTCTGTCTTTGAGAAAACCCCACTGGATCAGGCTTTCGCGGGCGGTGGACAACTCTTAGAACAGACGGACTTTTCTAACCAGCTAAATTTGTTCGACTTTTAACCGGACACTACTGAAATGGATACTCCAGTCAAATTTGATGTGATCGTTGTGGGGGGGGGGCATGCCGGTACCGAGGCTGCGCTCGCCAGCGCGCGCAGTGGTTGCAAGACCTTGCTGTTGAGCCATAACGTAGAAACGCTTGGGCAGATGTCGTGCAATCCGTCGATTGGCGGGATTGGCAAGGGACACTTGGTCAAGGAAATAGATGCGCTGGGAGGTGCCATGGCGGCTGCCACGGATGAGGCGGGAATCCAGTTTCGCATTCTTAATTCAAGCAAGGGTCCGGCGGTGCGTGCAACGCGGGCGCAAGCCGATCGATTGCTTTATAAACAGGCCATTCGCTCACGTCTGGAAAATCAGGCCAATTTGTGGATCTTCCAGCAAGCGGTCGATGGCATGTTGCTGGACGGTGACAGGGTGTGTGGCGTCATCACGCAATTGGGTCTGAAATTTTCCGCGCGCAGCGTGGTTTTAACTGCAGGCACTTTTCTGTCCGGACTCATTCATGTAGGTCAATCCCACTATCCGGCGGGTCGGGCAGGTGACCCCCCCTCAATCAGCCTGGCAAAACAGTTGCGCGATCTGGGTTTTACTGTGGGCAGACTCAAAACGGGTACGCCTCCCCGGATTGATGGTCGTACGATCGATTTCTCGGTCATGCAGGTGCAACAAGGCGACGATCCTATACCGGTGTTTTCGTTCGTCGGGGAGGTTGCACAACATCCTCGGCAAATGCCGTGCTGGATCACAGAAACCAACGAAAGAACCCACGAAATCATCCGGGGGGGGCTGGACCGTTCGCCCATGTTCACGGGCATCATCGAGGGGGTGGGGCCGCGCTATTGCCCTTCGGTCGAGGACAAGATCACGCGTTTTGCGGACAAGACCTCGCACCAGATTTTTCTGGAACCGGAAGGGCTTACGACACACGAGATTTATCCCAACGGCATATCCACCAGCCTGCCCTACGATGTGCAGTTCGAGCTGGTGCACTCGATACGCGGGCTGGAAAATGCGCATATCTTGCGTCCTGGCTATGCGATCGAATATGACTATTTCGATCCGCGCGGCCTGAAGAGCTCGCTGGAAACCCGCCTCATTCGCGGTTTATTTTTTGCGGGGCAGATCAACGGAACCACAGGTTATGAGGAAGCGGCTGCCCAAGGGGTATTGGCGGGAATCAATGCATCCCTGTTTGTGCGCGGCAAAGCACCTTGGTGCCCGCGTCGCAACGAGGCCTATCTGGGGGTCATGGTTGATGACCTGATTACGCGCGGAGTCACCGAGCCCTATCGCATGTTTACCAGTCGGGCTGAATATCGGTTGCAGTTGCGTGAAGATAATGCCGATTTGCGTTTGACAGAAACCGGGCGGGATTTGGGGGTCGTCGATGAGAGCAGGTGGATCCGCTTTTCTGAAAAACGGGAAGCAATCGCACGCGAAGAGCAAAGATTGAAAGGGACCTGGTTCAATCCGGCTTCGTTGCCGGAGGATGAAGCTGTCCGCGTGCTCGGCAAGAAGATCGACCGCGAATACTCTCTGTATGACTTGTTGCGTCGGCCAGAGGTCGGGTACGCCGCGCTCATGACGTTGCCCGGTGCGAGCGCGGGCGCGGCTGATGTGATTGCCCAGCAAGTCGAAATTGGGGCCAAATACCAGGGTTATATCGAAAAACAGAAAACCGAAATAGCGCACCAAGCGGTGTACGAAGACATGCGTTTGCCAGAGGGGATGGATTATTGCCAAGTGCGTGGACTTTCCATCGAGGCGCAGCAAAAGTTCAATCAATACCAGCCTGAAACCATCGGGCGCGCGGCGCGCATTTCGGGGATCACCCCCGCCGATATTTCGCTGCTGCTGGTGCACTTAAAAAGGGGCCTGAAAACAAACCGTGCCGAATCGGTTCAAGCATGAATGCGGCGGGGACACTGCATTCTGGGGCGGAAAAAATTGGGCTGAAGCTGGATTTTGATACCCAGCAAAAAATGCTGGCCTACCTCGCGCTGATGCGGAAATGGAACAAGACGTACAATCTGACCGCGATCAGCGAAGAACACGATATGGTCATACACCATTTGCTGGATAGTTTGGCGGTGTTGCCCTATCTGTGGGAGGGCAAGTGGCTGGATGTGGGCTGTGGCGCGGGGGTGCCGGGTGCGATTCTCGCCATTGCCAGACCGGACTGGCAATTTACCTTGCTGGACAGTAACAGCAAAAAAACCAGTTTTGTGCAACAGGCCGCCATTGAACTGGACCTCTCCAATATCAAGGTTCATTCAGGTCGCGTGGAAGATTGGCCTACCACTGAACGGTTTGATGGCATCATTTCGCGCGCCTTTGCAGAGCTTGAAAAATTTACAAATTTGACCGGGCATTTGTTGGCAGCAGAGGGGCGCTGGGCTGCCATGAAGGGAAAGCTTGAAGAAAAGGTGCCTCTGGGTTGCACGATTGAGCAGACAATCCAGATTCATGTTCCAGGCTTGGGTGCGGACAGGAGTCTGGTGATTGCGGCGAAGAAAAGGGAGTAACTGGAATGGCGAAAATAATGGCTATCACCAACCAGAAGGGCGGGGTAGGCAAGACGACGACCACCGTCAATCTGGCGGCCAGTCTGGCGGCAGCCAAAAAACGGGTGTTGCTGATTGATCTCGATCCGCAGGCCAATGCCACGATGGGGAGCGGAATCGATAAATCCAGCCTGAAAACCAGTGTTTACCATGTGCTGCTCGGCGAAGCGACGATTGCAGAGGCAAAGGTTGCGGCCGAAAAAGGGAACTATGATGTGCTGGGTTCAAACCGCGAACTTGCCGGTGCCGAGATTGAGCTGATCGAACTGGAGGGGCGTGAAACACGCCTGAAAAAAGAAATTGCCGCGTTGGCGGAAATTTATGATTTTATTCTGGTGGACTGCCCCCCCGCGCTTAACCTGCTTACCCTTAACGGTTTGTGCGCCGCCCACTCGGTCATGATTCCGATGCAGTGCGAGTATTACGCGCTGGAAGGCTTGAGCGATCTGGTGAACACGATACGCAAAGTCCGTGAACACCTGAATCCGCAGTTGGAAATAGAAGGTTTGTTGCGCACCATGTTTGACCCGCGCAACTCTCTGGCGCAACAGGTTTCCGCGCAATTGCAGCAACATTTTGGGGAAAAGGTTTACCGCACCGTGATACCGCGCAATGTTCGACTGGCAGAAGCACCAAGCTACGGAGTGCCTGCCCTGTATCACGATGCCCAATCCAAGGGGACTCAAGCTTACCTTGCGCTGGCCGGAGAGATATTGAACAAGGAAGCAAGCGCCAACAAACAGAATCTTTTCGAATCAAATTAAGGATATAGCATGGCGAAAATCAATAAAGGTTTGGGGCGTGGGCTGGATGCATTGTTGTCCGGGGGGGCGGATGTCAAAGCCAGTGACAGCTTGCGCGAGTTGGAGGTAGCACAACTCAAACCCGGCAAGTACCAGCCGCGGAGCCGCATGGATGAAGAGTCCCTCAATGAGCTGGCCAGCTCGATCAAGGCTCAAGGGGTGATCCAGCCTATTTTGGCGAGGGAATTGGCTAACGGAAGTTACGAAATAATCGCCGGCGAACGCCGCTGGCGTGCGGCACAAGTGGCCGGACTCAATAAAGTGCCAGTACTGGTCAGAGTGGTACCGGACAATGCGGCATTGGCGATGGCGCTGATCGAGAACATTCAGCGCGAAGATTTGAATCCGCTGGAAGAGGCGGTCGGCATTCAACGCCTGATCGACGAATTTCGGATGACCCATCAGGAAGCTGCCGATGCAGTGGGGCGCTCACGGAGCGCAGCCAGCAACCTGCTGCGCCTGTTGAAACTGCCTCCAGAAGTGCAGGGGATGCTGATGGAAGGCGATTTGGACATGGGGCATGCCCGAGCATTGCTATCGCTGGAAGCCGCCGAACAGATTTTGCTGGCAAATAAGATCGTGCTGGAAAACTTGTCCGTCAGGGAAGCCGAAAGTCTGGTGCAAAAACACGCGGAAAACACCCCGGTGCGGCAGAAAAAAGTCAAGGAAACCAATCGCGACACACAACGCCTTGAGGATGAGGTGGGCACGCATCTGGGTACCCGGGTTGAAATAAAAGCGGGCAGCAAGAATGGCGGGAAACTGGTCATCCACTATACAAGCAATGACCAGTTGGGAGAATTGATTGACGTGCTGACCCGCGCATGACGTGAGCGGACAGTCATTGAAAGAGTCGTGGGAAAGTTTGACACCCCAAGCGAAGGCCGCTATCATCGCAGCGCTCGGGGAAGCTACGGCACAAGAAAAACGTCAAATAAGCCGATTGATTGCCGCGCAGATAATTGTTGCATGCGCAGTTTCAGGCATCAGCTTCAGCTTCGGGGCGGCACCGGAAATCTCAATAGCGGCGTGGAGTGGGGGAGGGGTCTCGGTTCTCAACAGCCTGTTGCTGGCTTGGAGAATGTCCCGTGCCAGCAGGAGCGAATCCCATGATGCACAACTACAGTTGCGGTTATTGTATTTTTATGCCGTAGAGCGCTTTCTGTCGGTAGTGATTGCCCTAGTATTGGCCATGGCGGTGACCAAACAACCGCTGGTGGTCTTGGGGGGGTTTGTATCAGGTCAGGCTGTGATGATTTTGGCGCGCCTGTTTTTGCAATTCAGATTTAGATAAAAAATATGTCCAGCGAAGCTCATACCTCAGCGGAATACATCAAACATCACCTGCAAAATCTGACCTATGGCCAGCTACCCGACGGCACCTGGGGAGTTGCGCACACGGCGGCAGAAGCCAAGGAAATGGGTTTCTGGGCGCTCAATCTGGATACATTCATCATGTCGCTCCTGCTGGGGGCGATTTTTCTGTTCATCTTTCGTAGCGTGGCCAAGAGTGTGGTAAGCGGAACACCGGGCGGATGGCAGAATTTTTGCGAGTGGGCCATCGAATTTGTCGATAGCAGCGTGCGGGGTTCTTTTACGGCGAAGAACAACATGGTTGCGCCGCTGGCCCTGACCATCTTTTTCTGGGTGTTTCTGCTGAACTTGATGGACTTGATCCCGATCGACTATGTGCCCTTGATAATGAGTGCCCTTGGGGTCCCATTTTTCAAGGTGGTTCCCTCCACTGATCCGAATGCAACGTTTGGGCTGGCCATCGGGGTATTTATTCTTGTCTTGTATTACAGCGTGAAGATGAAGGGTGTCGGCGGCTTTCTCGGCGAACTGACGATGCAGCCTTTTGGCAAGTGGGGCATGCCTGTCAACCTGCTTCTGGAAGGTGTGAATCTCATCGCCAAACCAATCTCGCTCGCGTTGCGTCTGTTCGGCAATATGTACGCCGGAGAAATGATATTCATTCTGATCGCGTTGATGGGCGGCGCCTGGGCTGGCGCCTCCCTGACCAGTGCCACTCTGTTTGGATCGCAATTGCTGTTGTCGCTGGGCTGGGCGATTTTCCACATCCTGATTATTACGCTGCAGGCGTTCATCTTCATGACGCTGACCGTTGTATATCTGGATATGGCGCACCAGGAACACCACTAATTTCAGTTTCATCAACATTAACTTTTATCAACAGGAGAAATACAAAATGGAAATGGCAAACGCACTGCTGTACATCGCTGGCGCATTGATGATGGGTCTGGGCGCACTCGGCGCCGCCGTGGGCATCGGTATTCTGGGCGGTCGTTTCCTGGAGGGTGCTGCCCGCCAACCGGAACTGATCCCGATGCTGCGCACCCAGTTCTTTGTGGTAATGGGTCTGGTTGATGCGGTCCCGATGATTGCTGTGGGTATCGCAATGTACGTTCTGTTTGCTGTGGTGGGTTAATCCGCGCAAACGCATAATTAAGAAAGGAAGCTTGCATGAACATCAATGCAACTCTTCTCGCCCAGACCATCATGTTCGCGTTGTTCGTGTGGTTCTGCATGAAGTTCGTCTGGGCGCCGATCATGGCCGCTCTCGACGCGCGCAAGAAGCAGATCGCTGACGGTTTGGCGGATGCCGAACGTGCCAAGCAGGATCTTGAACTGGCTGCCAAGCGCTCTGCTGAAATTCTGCGCGAGGCGAAAGAAAAGGCCGGGGAAATAATCGGCAACAGCGAAAAGCGGGCCAGTGAAATGGTGGAAGAAGCCAAGTCGCAAGCCAGGGTTGAAGGCGATCGCATTATCGCCGGCGCCAAGGCCGAAATCGAGCAGGAAGTTTTCCGTGCCAAAGAACAGTTGCGCACGCAAGTTTCCGCAATCGCACTGGCCGGAGCAGGAAAGATCCTCGGCCGTGAAATCGACGCGAAAGCCCATAACGATTTGCTCGACAAACTCGTCGCGGAAATTTAAACGCCATGTCCGAAGCCATTACTACCGCTCGTCCCTATGCCCAGGCGGCATTCGATGAAGCGAAAAAGCTGAACGATCTGCAGGGTTGGTCCGAAATGCTGCTGTCTTTGGCTGGCGCAGTCAATCATCCGGAAGTGCATGCGGTGGTGACCAACCCGCAAATTCCAAAGCAGCAGATTGAAGCCATTATGGAAGCATTGCTTGCATCGGGCTGCGCTGCGCAACAGCGCAATTTTGTGCGCATCCTTGCGGATAATCAGCGGTTGCTGTTGCTACCGGAAATCGCTGCTTTATTCGAGGCGTTCAAGGCGGAAGCGGAGAAATCAGTCAATGTGGTGGTGGAATCCGCATTCGAACTGAACGCGGCGCAGCAGGACAAGATTGCCACTTCGCTCAAGAAGCGACTGGCGCGCGAGATCAAACTGACTTGCAAGGTCAAAAAAGATTTACTGGGTGGCGTGGTGATCCGCGCCGGAGACAAGGTGATCGACGGTTCCGCGTTGACCCGCCTTGCTGAAATGGCGAATGCCCTGGCCTGATCAAAGAATTTTCAAGAATGAGGAAATCCAGATGAAGCTCAACCCTTCCGAAATTAGTAATCTGATTCGCAGCCGCATCGAAAACTTCGAAGCCCTGACGCAGGCGCGCACCGAAGGTACGGTGGTCAGCGTGACCGACGGTATTGTCCGCGTACACGGCCTGTCCGACGTGATGCAAGGCGAAATGCTCGAATTTCCCGGCAACACTTACGGCCTGGCGCTGAACCTCGAGCGCGATTCCGTCGGTGCCGTGATTCTGGGAGAGTATGAACACATCACCGAAGGCGACACGGTCAAGTGTACCGGCCGCATTCTTGAAGTGCCGGTTGGCCCCGAATTGCGCGGCCGCGTGGTGAATGCACTGGGGCAGCCGATTGACGGCAAAGGTCCGGTCAACACCAAGATGACCGACAAGATCGAAAAGGTCGCGCCTGGCGTGATCGCCCGTAAATCGGTGGACCAGCCGGTACAGACAGGTTTGAAGTCTATCGACTCCATGGTGCCGGTCGGTCGCGGTCAGCGTGAACTGATCATCGGTGACCGCCAGACCGGCAAGACCGCCGTCGCCGTGGACGCCATCATCAATCAAAAGGGTCAGAACATGACCTGTATCTACGTTGCCGTAGGCCAGAAAGCCTCGACCGTCGCCAATGTGGTGCGCAAGCTGGAGGAACACGGCGCGATGGAATATACCATCGTTGTTGCGGCAACGGCTTCCGACTCCGCCGCGATGCAGTTCCTGGCACCCTATGCTGGTTGCACCATGGGCGAGTACTTCCGCGACCGCGGCGAAGACGCGCTGATTGTGTATGACGATCTGACCAAACAGGCTTGGGCGTATCGGCAGATTTCCCTTTTGTTGCGGCGCCCGCCCGGCCGCGAAGCTTACCCCGGCGACGTGTTCTATCTGCACTCCCGCTTGCTGGAGCGCGCAGCTCGAGTGAACGCCGAGTACGTCGAAGCTTTCACCAAAGGCGCCGTCAAAGGCAAGACCGGTTCTCTGACCGCATTGCCGATCATCGAAACCCAGGCTGGCGACGTGTCCGCCTTCGTGCCGACCAACGTGATTTCCATTACCGATGGCCAGATTTTCCTGGAAGCCGACCTGTTCAACGCCGGCATCCGTCCCGCGATCAACGCCGGTGTGTCCGTTTCACGCGTCGGTGGAGCCGCGCAGACCAAGGTCATCAAGAAATTGGGCGGCGGGGTGCGTCTGGCACTGGCACAATATCGTGAACTGGCTGCGTTCGCGCAGTTCGCTTCTGATCTGGATGAGGCGACCCGCAAGCAGCTTGAGCGCGGCAAGATCGTGACGGAGCTGATGAAGCAACTTCAATATGCTCCTTTGTCGGTGTCCAAAATGGCTGCCACGCTGTTTGCGGTGAACAAGGGATACTTCGACGATATCGCCGTGCCCAAGGTCCTCGCCTTCGAGGCCGCCTTGCACGCGCACCTGGGTTCGAAGAACAAAGATCTGATGGATGCGATTGAAACCACCAAGGACCTGTCGGCGGATAACGAAAAATTGCTGGTAGCAGCCATTGATTCGTTCAAGGCAACCGCAGTTTATTAAGGCGAGGTGAGTTATGGCCGGCAGTAAAGAGATTCGCACCAAGATCAAGAGCGTAGAAAATACGCGCAAGATCACCCGTGCGATGGAGATGGTGGCAGCGGCAAAGATGCGCAAAGCGCAGGAACGCATGCGCGCCGCCCGTCCCTATGCCGAGAAGATCCGCAACGTTGCAGGCCACCTGTCGCGCGCCAACCCGGAATACAAGCACGCATTCCTGGCAAAACGCGACAAGATCAGCAACGTTGGTCTGATCCTGGTTACCTCGGACAAAGGGCTTTGCGGCGGTTTGAATACCAATTTGCTGCGCTTGGCCGTGAACGAGATGAAAAACTGGGAGGGTGAGGGCAAGGGCCTCCTCGTTTGTCCAATCGGGAACAAGGGGTTCGGTTTCATGAACCGCATCGGGGCAAAAGTCCGATCTCACATGGTCGGACTGGGCGATGTGCCGCATGTCGAAAAACTGATCGGTACGGTAAAGGCGATGCTGGATGCATACGTTGCCGGAGAAATCGATGCGATCTACTTGAGCTACAACCACTTCATCAACACCATGCGCCAGGAACCGCGCGTGGAGCAGTTGTTGCCGCTGACTGGAGAGAAAATCGGAACCAGCGATGCAACATGGGATTACATCTACGAACCGGATGCCAAGAAAGTGATCGACGAATTGCTGATGCGCTATGTCGAATCTCTGGTGTATCAGGCCGTTGTTGAAAACATCGCGGCAGAACAAAGCTCGCGCATGGTGGCGATGAAAGCCGCTTCCGACAACGCGAAGAGCGTCATCAGCGAACTCAAGCTGGTTTACAACAAAGCACGCCAGGCTGCGATCACCAAAGAAATATCTGAAATCGTTGGCGGCGCGGCTGCGCTGGAGTAAGCGCAGGAATGACTGCGGGTTTGGCAAAGAATTTAAGAATTAATTTAGACGGGGAATCTTAAAATGAGTCAAGGAAAGATTGTTCAGTGTATCGGCGCGGTGGTTGACATCGAATTTCCGCGCGACCAGATGCCCAGGATTTACGAAGCGCTGACATTGGCAGACGCGGGTAACTCGACAGCCGAACCCGGCTTGACCTTCGAGGTTGAGCAGCAACTCGGCGACGGGGTCGTGCGCACCATCGCCATGGGCTCCTCCGACGGTTTGCGCCGCGGCATGGCGGTCAACGCCACCGGCAATCCGATCCAGGTCCCGGTGGGCACGGGAACTTTGGGCCGCATCATGGACGTGCTCGGTCGCCCGATCGATGAAGTCGGTCCGATCAAGAGCGACGAAAAGCGCGCCATCCACCAGGCAGCCCCAAAATTTGACGAACTTTCTCCTTCGGTTGAATTGCTGGAAACCGGGATCAAGGTGATCGACCTGGTTTGCCCGTTCGCCAAGGGCGGCAAGGTCGGCCTGTTCGGCGGCGCCGGCGTGGGCAAAACCGTGAACATGCTGGAACTCATCAACAACATCGCCAAGCAGCACAGCGGTCTGTCGGTGTTCGCCGGGGTGGGAGAGCGCACCCGCGAAGGCAACGACTTCTATCACGAAATGACGGATGCGGGCGTTATCGACAGGGAAGACTTCACCAAGTCCAAAGTGGCGATGGTGTTCGGCCAGATGAACGAGCCGCCCGGCAACCGTTTGCGCGTGGCGTTGTCCGGTCTGACCATGGCCGAAAAATTCCGCGACGAAGGCCGCGACATCCTGTTCTTCGTGGACAACATTTATCGTTATACATTGGCCGGTACCGAAGTGTCCGCGCTACTGGGGCGTATGCCGTCTGCCGTGGGTTACCAACCGACCCTGGCTGAAGAAATGGGACGCCTGCAAGAGCGCATCACCTCGACCAAAGTGGGATCCATCACTTCCATCCAGGCCGTGTACGTCCCTGCCGATGACTTGACCGACCCGTCTCCGGCAACCACCTTCCTGCACCTGGATTCCACCGTCGTGTTGTCCCGCGACATCGCCTCGCTGGGTATCTACCCGGCAGTCGATCCGCTGGACTCCACCTCGCGCCAGCTCGATCCGCTGGTCGTGGGTGAAGAGCACTACACCGTGGCACGCCGCGTGCAGCAGACCCTGCAACGCTACAAGGAACTGCGTGACATCATCGCTATTCTGGGCATGGACGAGCTGGCCCCCGAAGACAAGCTGGCTGTCGCCCGTGCGCGCAAGATCCAGCGCTTCTTGTCGCAACCGTTCCACGTAGCAGAACAATTTACCGGCGCACCCGGGAAATATGTAACGCTGAAGGACACGATCAAGGGCTTCAAGGCAATTGTTGATGGCGAGTACGATCATTTGCCGGAACAGGCGTTCTACATGGTGGGCGGCATCGAAGAGGCGGTCGAGAAGGCCAAGACCCTGCAATAAACAATGGGAGCTACCATGGCAATGACCGTACATGTGGATGTGGTGAGCGCGGAAGAGCAGATTTTTTCCGGTCTGGCCGAATTCGTCGTCGTACCTGGCGAAATGGGGGAACTGGGCATCTACCCGCGCCATACCGCACTACTGACCCGCATCAAGCCCGGCGCGGTGCGCATCAAGCGGCCGGACCAGGAGCAAGAGGAGTTGGTCTATGTTTCTGGCGGCATGCTGGAAATCCAGCCCAATATCATCACGGTTCTGGCAGATACGGCCATCCGCGGTGCCGATCTCGACGAGGCGCGGTCCATCGAAGCGAAACAGGCTGCCGAGGAGGCGATGAAGAATCGCACTTCCGACATTGACTATGCTGCGGCACAGGCCGAGCTGGCTGAGGCGATTGCCCAGCTCCGTGCCATCCAGCAACTGCGCAAGCATACCCACTAGCCGGGCGGGTGTAACACCACACAAAAATCGGTTTGTCACGCATGTGGGGTTGGTTGTGAAAGTCCGAAAAAGAGAAAAATTCACACAGTTCAACCAACGAAAACGGTCCAGCCAAGTTGATTCAATCTTTGCTCCTGCCAACCGCAAAAAAAAATATAGATAAGTCATCTCCACTCACGCAAAGGCCAGGAGCAGAATGAACAACTTTTCTGCCGGGTTTGGGCGTTGATAAAAGATCGAAAGAAACGCCAATTCTATGCGCAGTGCAGGCTCAGACGTTCATCCAGCAGGCATATAGTCGTAGAGTGTACAGCCCCAAAGCAGTAGAATCAGTCGGCTAAATTTAAAATAAACTACGAGGAGAAACCAGCATGAGCAAGAGTCTGATCCAATTCATCATCGAAGAGCAGCGCCATGTCCAGAATGCGAGCGGCGATTTCACCGGGCTGTTGAGCGATGTCGTTTCGGCCTGCAAACAAATCGCGCACGACGTGAACAAGGGCGCGCTGATTGGCGTGCTGGGCAGCGCCGGCAGCGAGAACGTGCAGGGCGAGACACAAAAGAAACTCGACATCATCACCAATGAAGTGTTCATCAAGGCCAATGAATGGAGCGGCCACCTGGCTGCGATGGCCTCGGAAGAAATGGAAGATATCTACCCGATTCCGGCCAAGTATCCCAAAGGCAAGTACCTGATCACCTTTGACCCGCTCGACGGTTCCTCCAACATCGACGTGAACATTTCCGTCGGCACCATCTTCTCCATCCTGCGTTGTCCGGAAGGCGTGACCAATCCGACCGCCGCCGATTTCATGCAGCCGGGCACCAAGCAGGTCTGTGCCGGCTATGCGTTGTACGGCCCGAACACCATGATGGTGATCACCACTGGCCACGGCGTGAACGGCTTCACCCTGGACCGCGATGTGGGCGACTTCTTCCTGACCCACCCGAACATGCAGATTCCTGCCGACACCAACGAGTTCGCCATCAACATGTCCAACCAGCGCTACTGGGAAAAACCGGTGCAGCGTTACGTCGAGGAATGCGTGAAGGGCAAGGACGGCGGCCGCGAAAAGAATTTCAACATGCGCTGGGTTGCTTCCATGGTGGCTGAAGTGCACCGTATCCTGACGCGCGGCGGGATTTTCATGTACCCGTTCGATACCAAGGATCCGGCCAAGGCAGGCAAGCTGCGCCTGATGTACGAAGCCAACCCGATGTCGTTCATCGTCGAGCAGGCCGGCGGCGTGAGTTCCACCGGACGCGAGCGCATCATGGACTTGCAACCGCAAGGGCTGCACCAGCGCGTGCCGGTCATCCTGGGATCGAAGAATGAAGTCGAGCGCGCCGTCAGCTACCACAAGGGCGCCTGATGCATGGACCGACGCCCCCGGCAACGGGGGCGTTGTTACGTCTGAAATGATTGCAAAATACAACATGCCGCGGAAGGGTGCGAATTGATACGGAGCTAACCCACTCCGCAGGAGTGCCGGAACGATCTGTGTGTATCCGTGCTCATCCGTGGCTACTCAAGTTTGGGTGAAGATCAAGGAAGCGACATGAGCAAACCACGCGTCTCCATCGTCATGGGCAGTGCGAATGATTGGGAAATCATGCAGCAGGCTGCCCGCGCGTTGCAGGATTTCGGGGTAGCATATGACGCGCGCGTGATTTCGGCGCACCGCTCGCCCGACATGTTGTTCGACTACATTCATGAAATGAGCACAAACGGCGTGCAATGCTTCATCGCTGGCGCGGGAGGGGCGGCGCACCTTGCCGGTGTCATTGCCGGCAAAACCACACTGCCGGTGCTGGGCGTCCCCATCCCTTCCAAATATCTGAAGGGCATGGACTCGTTGCTCTCCATCGTGCAGATGCCCAAAGGCATTCCGGTTGCGACTTTTGCCATCGGCGAAGCGGGGGCCGCCAATGCGGGGCTGTTCGCAGTCGCCACACTGGCCTTGAATGACACGCAACTGGCGCAGAAGTTGGCCGATTATCGCAAGCAACAGGCCGCGCAAATTGCCGCGACCCGCTTGCCCGATTTGTAATTTTACCGAGTCCATCATGAGCGTCCTGCACGAATCCAATCTGCCCAGTCTGAAGTTCCTGCATCGCGGTAAAGTGCGCGATCTGTACGAGATTGATAGCGAGCACCTGCTCATCGTGCAGACCGATCGTCTCTCGGCTTTTGATGTCATCCTGCCCACCCCCATTCCGGGCAAGGGCGAAGTGCTGACGGCCGTGTCGAATTTCTGGTTCAAGCGGCTGGCACCCGTGATTCCCAACCACCTCACCGACATTACCCCGGAATCCGTTGTGCTGACCGAGGATGAACGGACGCAGGTGCGCGGGCGCGCCTTCGTCACCAAGAAGTTGAAGCCCTTGCCGATCGAGGCGATCGTGCGCGGGTATCTGGTCGGCTCCGGCTGGAAGGATTACAAGAAGACCGGTGCCGTTTGCGGAATCGAGCTCCCCGCCGGATTGCAGGAAGCGCAGAAACTGCCGCAGCCACTGTTCACGCCTTCGAGCAAGGCGGCGGTGGGCGAGCACGACGAGAACATCAGCTTTGCACACGTGCAGAAACTGCTGGGCCCGGCCATGGCCGAACAAGTGAAGAAGGCGACCCTCGCGCTTTACACGGCCGCTGCGGATTACGCCCTGACACGCGGCATCATCATCGCCGATACCAAGTTCGAGTTCGGTACTGATGCCGCCGGTAAGCTTTACCTCATCGACGAGGCGCTGACGCCGGACTCCTCGCGCTTCTGGCCGGCGGACCAGTACCAGGTCGGCAGTAATCCGCCCAGCTTCGACAAGCAGTTCGTGCGCGATTGGCTCGAAGCATCGGGCTGGAACAAACAGCCGCCGGCACCGCAGGTGCCCGCTGACGTGCTGCAGAAAACCGCCGAAAAATACCGCGAGGCCCAGCGTCTGCTGGGTGCATGACCAATCCTGCCGAACTCATTTCGGGATTTCACCGCTTCCGGCAAAAGCATTTCGGGGCGGCTGATGCCCTGTACAAACAACTGGTCCAGGATGGGCAGTCCCCCAAAATATTGGTGGTTGCCTGCTGCGACTCGCGCGTTGACCCTGCGCTGGTGATGGAGTGCGCTCCGGGCGATTTATTCGTCATCCGCAATGTCGCCAATCTCATTCCACCGGCGGAAGATTCCGACCACGGCCGGCATGGCACCAGTGCCGCGTTGGAGTACGGTGTGCGTATCCTCGGAGTCGAACACATCATCGTGCTGGGACATTCGCACTGCGGAGGCATCCGTGCGTTGCTGGCCGGCAATGGCGTGAGTACAGAAAAGGCAAGTTATGTCGGCAACTGGATGGGGGTGGCCGAGGCGGCGCGCCAGAAGGTGCTGAAGAGGCATCCGCAATTAAAGCAAAATGAGCTCGAACGCGCTTGCGAACAGGAGGCGATCCTGTGCTCGTTGGACAATCTGAAGACATTCAGCTGGGTGCGCGACGGTGTGGCAACAGGCACGCTGGCCCTGCACGGCTGGTATTTTGATATCGAGCACGGACAGCTGTTGCAATATACCGCAGCCCGAGGACAGTTCGAGCCGGTCTGATTATTGAACTGCCGGCGGGAGGCCTTTTAATTCGCGGTAGCGCGCCTTGTCGGCCGCATACCGCGCTTTGACAGCCTCTGTTTCTTTCAAACTCTGATTTAGATCCTTTTCAAGTTGGGCGATATGAGCGGTTGCCTCAACAATATCATCCTCGAGCGATTTGAATACCTTGCGACCCTGTTTGGTCGCATTTTCGGCCTCTTGTTGCAGGGAAGCCAGATTCTCACGCGCGGATCTCAATAGTACGGAAAAACTATTCGTGCGTGCCTCGACCTGCCGCAAGTTGCGGTCCCGGGCCAGATCGATTTCCTTTTCTGAGCTGTAGGTATTCAGCAGCGCGTTGTCATGCCGCTCCGCCTCGATGCGATTTTTTTCGGCCTCCGGGTCTCTGATCGCCTGTTTCTGACCTTGCTTGGAGCGATCCTCGTCGCGCTGATGAATCCGTCCTTTTTCCAGTTTGACCGCTTCCTTGCTGGCATACTCGGGCGGGATGGTCTCGCCGTAATGGGTGGTGCCGTTGCTGTCCACCCATTTGTATAGTTTGGCCTCGACGTTCAGCGAGAACGTGGCAAACAAGGCAACTGCGGTTATCAACAGTCTGGAACATTTCATCATTTCACCCCGTAACGGTCACGATAAGTTTGCACCGCGTGCAGATTCTGCACCAGTTCCGCCCGCCCCTGCAAATAAGCCAAGAGATCGTCCAGCGATGCGATGGAAATGACCGGCAATCCGTAATCCCGGCGCACTTCCTGCACCGCCGACAACTCGCCCTGTCCGCGCTCCATGCGATCCAGTGCGATCACTACGCCGCACGGTGTCGCCCCCGCAGCGCGAATCAGCTCGATGGACTCCCGCACCGAGGTGCCCGCCGAGATCACATCGTCGATGATGAGCACATCGCCCTGTAGCTTCGCCCCCACCGTCGTGCCGCCCTCGCCGTGGTCCTTCGCTTCCTTGCGGTTGAAGCAATAAGGCACGTTGCGCCCCTGCTCCGCCAGCGAGATGGAAGTCCCCGCGACCAAGGGGATGCCCTTGTAGGCGGGGCCGAACAACATATCGAACTTGACGCCAGAGGCGAGGATGGCCTGCGCGTAGAACTGGCACAACGCGCGCAGCGCTGCCCCGTCCTGGAACAGGCCGGAGTTGAAAAAGTAAGGCGACAGACGGCCCGCCTTGGTCTGGAACTCGCCGAAGCACAGGACTTTCTGTGCGACAGCGAAACGGATGAAATCCTGACGATATGCGTGCATGAAAACCTCAAAAAAGTCCACCACAGAGACCCGGGGAAAAGCCGCTGCAACAAGGTCGCCATTATAATGCCCGCTCAAAAATCCAGAGGCACAACATGCGCATCATCACCCTCAATCTCAACGGCATTCGTTCCGCCTGCAACAAAGGTTTTCTCGAATGGTTCGGCCAGCAGGATGCTGACATCCTGTGTGTGCAGGAACTAAAAGCCCAAGCCGCAGACATGACCCCCGACATGCTCGCCCCGTTCGGCTACCACGGCTATTTCCACTACGCCGAAAAGAAGGGTTACAGCGGCGTGGGCATCTACTGCAAAAGAAAACCAGACAAGGTCATCCTTGGCCTCGGCATCCCGGAGTTCGATGTCGAAGGGCGCTACATCGAAGCGCAGTTCGGCAACCTCAGCGTCGTGTCGTTGTATCTGCCGTCCGGTTCCAGCGGCGAAGAACGCCAGGCCGTGAAATTCAAATTCCTTGAAGCCTTCATGCCGCACATGAAGAAGCTGTTTGCCAGCGGCAGAGACATCGTCGTGTGCGGCGACTGGAACATCGCCCACACCGAAAAGGACCTGAAGAACTGGAAAGGGAACAGGAAGAACTCGGGCTTTTTGCCCGAAGAGCGCGCATGGCTCACCGAGCTGTTCAACGAGGTCGGTTTCATCGACGTCTTCCGCAAATTGCACCCCGAACTCGAGGCCTACACCTGGTGGTCGAATCGGGGGCAGGCGTGGGCCAAGGATGTGGGGTGGCGTTTGGATTACCAAGTTGCCACCCCCAGCATCGCAGAAAAGGCGGTTTCGACAGGTATCTACAAGGAACAACGCTTCAGCGACCATGCACCGATGATGGTGGACTACAGGGCGTGAGCGGGGGAGTTTGCTGCTGGACTTGAGTCCGACCTACAATGCGCCCATTCTTTCTCGATTTCCATTCGTCACGCGTGCTATTTCCAGCCGACTCCCCTGTACACATTGCCGTCGTCCGCTTTTCCGCCCTGGGCGATGTGGTCATGGTGGCGGCTGCAGTTCGGGCGTTGCGCCACGCCTGGCCTGCGGCGACGATTACCTGGATCACCAGCCCGCTCGCTTATGCGTTGTTGCAGGGCATGGACGGGGTGGATTTTGTGGTGATCGACAAGCCGCGCTCGTTGATTGACTATTGCACCTTTTACCGTCTGTTTCGCGGACGTCGCTTCGACGTGGTTCTGGCGATGCAGGCCAACCTGCGCATCAACCTGCTGTATCCGGCGTTGCATGCCCCGCTCAAGATTGGTTTCGACCGTACCCGCGCGCGCGAGGGTCAATGGCTGTTCTGCAACCGGCACATTCCTTTCCGCGATACGCATCTGGTCGATAGTTTTCTGTCTTTCGTGGAAACCTTGACGGAGGAACCGGCGGTTGCAACCTGGGAATTGCCGCTGAATGCAACCGATATCCAGTGGGCGAAAGTTCAGCTGCAATCCCTGATCCCGGATCGGGGAACGTCTGCAGTTTCTCCTGTCTGCTGGATTGCGATCCACCCCAACGCCAGCAAAGCGGAACGCAACTGGCTGCCCGACCGCTATGCCACCTTGATCGAGCGGGCGACCGCGCGATGGGATTGCGGCGTGCTGCTGACGGGCGGCAACACCCATGCCGAACTCAAACTGTGTGAGCAATTGGCACACATCGCCCCTGAACGCACGCGCAACCTGTGCGGCAAGACCACACCAAAGCAATTAGCCGCGCTGTTGGGCGAGGCAGATGTGTTGCTGGCACCCGACACCGGCTCGGTGCATATCGCACGCGCCATGGACACGCCGGTGGTCGGGCTCTACGCGGTGGCCTCGCCCAAACTGACCGGGCCTTACCAGCAAGCGGGATATTGCGTTGATCGTTATTCGCAAGCGGTCGGGAAATTTATGGGCAAGAATCCGGAACAATTACCGTGGAATACACGCGTTCATCATATGGATGCGATGGCGCTGATCGGGGTGGAGGAGGTGCTACTACAATTGGCGAGGGTGCTGGAGAAGGCACCGCATCATGCCGCCCCGGAAAATGGCCAACCCGACGAAGGAATGACACGTTGAATCCGCGCTTTTTTTATACCGCGCTGCTCTGGGTCTTGTTGCCCTATGTGTTTTTGCATCTGCTCTGGCGCGCGCGCCGCCAGCGGCAATATCTGAACCACACCGGAGAGCGCTTTGGCCGCTATGCCGTGACGCCGGACAAACCGGTCATCTGGCTGCATGTCGTCTCTGTGGGCGAGACGCGCGCAACCGTCACACTGGTGCAGCAACTCCGCGCGCGCCATCCCGGCCATCAGATTTTGCTCACGCATATCACGCCCACTGGACGCAACACCAGCGAGCAGCTTTATGGCGACGATGTGTTGCGCGTGTATCTGCCTTACGACTATCCGTTTGCGGTGCGGCGTTTCCTCGAATATTTCAAGCCGAAAATCGGCGTCCTGCTGGAGACGGAAATCTGGTTCAACCTGATTGATGCCTGCCACACCGGCAATATTCCGCTGCTGCTGCTGAATGCGCGCCTTTCGCCCAGGTCGGCGCGCCGCTATGCGCGTTTCCGTTCGCTCGCCCGCGAGGGCCTGCACGGACTCGCGCTGATCGCCGCGCAAACCGAGGAGGACGCGCTGCGCCTGGCCAGCCTGGGCAACCGCGCCGTGCCGGTGATGGGCAACCTCAAGTTCGACATCCTGCCGCCGCCGGACTTGCTTGCGCGCGGCGCGGAATTGCGCCAGCGCTTCGGCGCGCTGCGCCCGGTATTGCTCGCGGCCAGCACGCGCGAAGGCGAGGAAGAACTATTGCTGAATGCGCTGGAGTACGCCGCCGTCGATTACTTGCTGGTGGTCATTGTGCCGCGCCATCCGCAGCGTTTCGATGAAGTGGCGCGGCTGATCGAGCAGAAGGGCTACCGCATGCAGCGGCGCAGCACGAACGCGCCGATTGCCGCCGATACGCAGGTGGTGCTGGGCGACAGCATGGGCGAACTGTTCGCCTATTACGCCGCCTGCGACGCGGCCTTTATCGGCGGCAGCCTGTTGCCGCTGGGCGGGCAGAACCTGATCGAGGCCTGCGCGGTGGGCAAACCCGTGCTGATCGGGCCGCACACGTTCAATTTCACCCAAGCCGCCGAGGCCGCCATTGCGCACGGGGCGGCACTGCGCGTGCAGCACGCGGACGATCTGGTGCACCTGCTCAACGTGCTGATGTACGACCCCGCGCGGCTCAAGGCAATGGGCGAGGCAGGCCGGCGATTCGTCGAGGCGAACCAGGGGGCGACCGAGCGTGCGGTGTCCCTGATCGACAATCTGCTCGACCGTAACCCGTAAATTCCGTTCATCGCATTTGATAGAATGCCTCCCATGAAAACCATCCTCATCACCGGCGGCGCCGGTTTCATCGGCTCCGCCGTCGTGCGCCAGTTCATCAACGATACCGATTGCAGCGTGGTCAATGTGGACAAGCTGACCTATGCCGGAAACCTGCAATCGCTGGTTTCCGTTGCGGATCATCCGCGTTACCGCTTTGAACAGGTGGACATCTGCGATGCCGCCGAAGTGGCGCGCGTGTTCCGCGAGCATCAACCCGATGCGATCATGCACCTGGCGGCAGAGTCGCATGTGGACCGTTCCATCAGCGGCCCGGCGGATTTCATCCAGACCAACATCGTCGGCACTTATACCCTGCTGGAGGCGGCACGCGCCTACTGGAACGGGCTGGACACCGCGCGCAAGGCCGCCTTCCGCTTCCACCACATTTCCACCGACGAGGTGTATGGCAGCCTCGGCGAACAGGGGTTCTTCACCGAGGAAACGGCTTACGAGCCTAACTCGCCCTACTCGGCCAGCAAGGCGTCGAGCGACCATCTGGTGCGTGCCTGGCACCATACCTACGGCCTGCCGGTGGTCACCACCAACTGCTCGAACAATTACGGACCGTACCATTTCCCCGAGAAACTCATCCCGCTGGTGATCCTGAATGCGGTCAACGGCAAGCCGCTGCCCATCTACGGCAAGGGCGACAACATCCGAGACTGGCTGTATGTCGATGACCACGCGCGCGCGCTGCGCCGGGTTCTGGAGAAAGGCACTCCCGGCGAGACGTACAACATCGGCGGCTGGAACGAGAAAACCAATCTCGACGTGGTGCAGACCCTCTGCGCAACGCTGGACGAATTGCATCCGCAGGGCGCACCCCATGCAAGACTCATCACCTATGTGGCCGACCGCCCCGGGCACGACAAGCGCTATGCCATCGATGCCGGCAAGATCGAACGCGAACTCGGCTGGAAACCGGAGGAGACTTTCGAGACCGGGCTGCGCAAGACGGTCCAGTGGTATCTGGCCAACACGGACTGGGTGAACAACGTCACCAGCGGCGAATACCAGCATTGGGTGCGGAAACAATACGCCAGCAGACCATGATTTTGGCCGGGCCGGCCCCATCCATGCACACGGGATTAGCTGGTCAGTTTGGAAAAACGGTCATCCGAGAGGCGCAAACGCTCGGCCAGCACGTACAGAAAAGCCTGATTGAAGTGGCTCTGACAGGCCTCGGATAATTGTGCGAGCTGGCGCGGCTCGATTTTCATGGCGGTGATCTCGGTATTGGCGGTAACCGTGGCGGAACGCGGCAACTGCTGACCGCGAATATGCGCCATTTCGCCGCAGCAATCACCATTGCGCAGGGCAATCAGCAGGCGCGCTCCCCGGGTTACGCTGACACTGCCTTCGATCAGGATGTAAAACGCGTCGCTCATCTCGTTTTCGCGCATCAGCACGGTCTTTTCCGGCTGTTTTTGCCATTCGCCTATGCGCAGAACTTCCCACAATTCGATATCACTGAAGTCTTCGAAGAACTGCAGACTGCGCAGGATATTGAACTTCTCGCTCTCGTTGACTTCCAGGTCGCCCTGCTCAAAATGCCCGAGTGCGGCCAGTTCGTTGCCAAAATCGCGCCAACTGGGGTAGCGCTGTACCGGGTCTTTTTGCAATGCGCGCAACACGATGCGTTCCAGTGGCAACGGCAGGTCTTTGCGCAGGAGGGTGGGCGGGGGCGGTGTTTCCTGCATGATCTGTTGGTACAGATGCGCCAGATTCTTCGGGCTGTAGGGCGAGTGGCCGGTCAGCAGGCGGTACATCACCACCCCCAGCGAATAAATATCGGTCAGGTGCGATACGGATTCACCGCGCACCTGTTCGGGCGACATGTAATTGGGCGAACCGATATTGCTCTGCGTCTGTTCGATATCCATTCGGGTCGCCGCGCCAAGATCGGAAATCTTGATCACGCCGGACGCGTCCAGCAGCAAGTTGGCCGGTTTAATATCGCGGTGGATGACGCCGTGATACTGGGCATAGTTGAGCGCCCGGCAACATTGATAAAGAACTTCCACCACTCGGTCGAGCGGTAACAGATTATCGGCGTGGATATATTGCTCCAGGGTGCCGCCGGAGACATACTCCATCGCGATATAGCTGATTTCGTCAGCGAGCACCGCCTCATACGTCTCCACGATATGCGGATGAATCAGTTTGCCCGCCAGGGCGGCTTCATTTTGCAGTTGCTTGCGGTTCTGGCGGCCGTTGCGCGGGTCGTCCAGAAATTCGGATTTGATGATTTTGACCGCTACCTGGCGATTTTTGAATGGATCGAGCCCCAGATAGACGACACTGGTCGCCCCCTCGCCGAGTTTGCGCAGCAGACGATATTGGCCGAGGAAGGGGGGAGGGGTCATTTCACCGGGGTTTGAAGATGAACCGATAATGCGGAAATGTACACCAAGCAAGCAGGGGCGAACAGCGGCGAACAAACATCACTACGGCTTGTTCCAAGGGGAACTTTATCCGATAATCGCGGGCCGTGTCGCATCGGGCTGACGCGGCTTTGGGGTTAATCCCGGCCTCTTCTTGCAAACCCCGTTTAATCGCCTGGTGATTTTGTGTAATGGCCTTGCCGCAGAAAGAATTACAGGGGCATCCCTTGCCGGCCGAACAGCGCAAATTGTTGAAAACAGAATACGCCCGTTTTGCGTTCCTGCTATGCGTGTTGTGCGCTTTCATGCTGGCCCTGTTCAAGGCTTCAGGCTGGCAGTTCACGTTCGGATTCCGGATGCCACAACCTGTGGCGCAGGGCGCATTGCCCGGGCCGGCGTCCGACCGTAAAAAAACCAGAACCGGCACACCCCTATCACCGCCGCCGATCATGGGGAAGCTGAATGCACACTTCGCTTCCGGGCAACAATCGGATTGGGTCGATGGCGTGTCATTGCTTGAACTGCGGGACGGACGCGTGCGCGCCTTCTGGCGCTCGTCCAGCCGTGCGGACGCCGGGGAAGTCACAATCAACAGCGCGGTGTTTGATCCGATACGCGATGTATGGAGCGAAGCGAACCGGGTGGCCGGGCGGGCGAACACCCAGCGTGACCTTAACCGGTATATTGCAAACATCGGCAATCCGGTGGCGGCACGCGCGGCGAACGGTGAAATTTGGCTGTTCTACGTTGGCGATTCCTGGCGCGGCAATGCAATCGTATTGATCACCTCTACTGACGAAGGCGAGCATTGGAGCCAACCGCGTCATTTGGTAACCGCTCCTGTTGTGCCGCTCGGCACCCGGATTGAACAGGCCCCATTCCTGTATGCGGATGGCACGCTCGGTCTGCTGGTGAACCATGATTTTGGCGGACAGTTTGCGGCCATCCTGCGCCTGGATAAGACGGGAAAAGTGATCGACAAACAGCGCCTGAGCGTAGCGGGGCAAAGGATGTCATCTACGGTGCTCCTGGTGCATGACCTGCAACAGGCACAGGTGCTGGGTCGTGTCAGCGGTGCCGCAAGCGCGGCACAGATGAGGAGCATCGCCACCCGCGATGGCGGGCGACACTGGCCGACCGTGCAAGGCCTCACCCTGTCCAATTCCAATGCGATGGCGGCCATGGTGAGGTTGAATGATGGCGACCTGATAAGCGTGCTGAACGACCAGGCGCATGGATACGAATCGCTCAGCCTGCAACGGTCGGTTGACGGCGGACAGCACTGGCGCGAGCTGCACCGGCTGGAAGAAATGAGCGGCCTGCGCAACGCACAGTTATCCAAAACGGCCTGCCTTGAAGTGGTGGGCAACCTGTTACGTAGCAGTGATCCGGTATTACGCCGTGCGGATGCGACTCAACTGGCGCCTTATGTTGCATTGGCCGAATTCGGTGTGCGCAAGGAGGAAGGGTGCCATTTCGCGTTCACCGACCCCGCCGTTCTCCAGACCCGCAACGGCGACATCCATCTGGCTTATACCTGGAACCGCACTTTCATCAAGCACGTGCGCATCGATCCGGCCTGGCTCAAACAACGCGTGCAGGAGATGCCATGAACGCGGGAGTTCCAGCTTGTTTCGCGGAGCGCTGCCGATGATGGCCTTCACCGACTGGACGGGGCTGTCCGGGCTGGCGCTGGTGTGGCTGTCGCTGGCCGTGCGCCTGCCCTTCGTGCGGCGCTTGGCACCGTTGCGCCGTGCATTTTTCTGCGTGGGACTCTACGTGCTGGTGATGATGCCCGTGTTCGGCCTGTCGCTGGCGGGCTGGTTGCGCGGCATGGTGGGCGACTTGAGCCTGACCAGCGTGTTGCTGCTGGCCAGTGCGCTCATCGCGCGCCTGAACCCGGCGGCGGGCAGCCTTGGGGACGTGCGGGAACGCACTGCATTGCTGGCATTCCTGAGCGTGATGGCGCTGCTGCTGTATCCGTTCGCACTGGGCCTGGGGCCGCTCGATCCCTATCGTTCCGGTTTCGGCAGCATTGGCCTGATCGTGATGCTGGCACTGCTCGCGTTGTGGGCGATGCGGCGCGGGTTCACCCTGTTGCCGTTGGCCATCGCCCTCGCGGTTACCGGCTGGAGCCTGGCCTGGTACGAATCGACCAACCTGTGGGACTACCTGTTGGACGCGCCGCTGGCGCTGTACGCGCTGGGGGCGACCCTGAAAATAGGGCTGCAAAGCGCATGGAGGAAACGTGCATAAACTGACCCGCAACGACTATCGCACGCTCCTGCTTTCCGCGCTGGGGGGCGTGCTCGAGTTTTACGATTTCGTGATCTTCATCTTCTTTGCGGTCGTCATCTCGCAACTGTTCTTTCCGCCCGACATGCCGGACTGGCTGCGCCAGGCGCAGACCTTCGGCATCTTCGCCGCCGGTTATCTGGCGCGGCCGCTGGGCGGCATCATCATGGCGCACTTCGGCGACCTGTTCGGACGCAAGCGCATGTTCATGCTGAGCGTGCTGCTGATGGCGCTGCCGACGCTGCTGATCGGCCTGCTGCCGACCTATGCCGTGCTCGGCATCTGGGCGCCGCTGCTGTTGCTGTTGCTGCGCATGCTGCAGGGTGCGGCCATCGGCGGCGAGATTCCCGGTGCCTGGGTCTTCGTGGCGGAACATGTGCCGCCACGCCATGTCGGCTTCGCCTGCGGCACGCTGACCGCCGGACTCACTGGCGGCATCCTGCTGGGCTCGCTGGTGGCGATGGCCGTCACCCGCAGTTATACGCCGGACGAATTGCTGGCGGGCGGCTGGCGCGTGCCGTTCATCCTCGGCGGCGCGTTCGGCTTGCTGGCGGTATGGCTGCGCCAGTATTTGCAGGAGACACCGGTGTTCAAGGAACTCCAGGCGCGGCGGCAACTGGCGGACGAAATGCCGCTGAAGACCGTGGTGCGCGCGCACCGCCCGGCGATCGTGCTGACCATGCTGCTGACCTGGCTGCTCTCCGCCGCCGTGGTGGTGATGATTCTGATGACGCCGACGCTGGTGCAGAAGCTCTTCGCCGTTCCCGCCGCCGTCGCCCTGGAGGCCAACAGCTACGCCACGCTGGCGCTGACTCTGGGCTGCATCGTGTTCGGCGCGCTGGCCGACCGCTTCGGCGCCGGGCGCGTGCTGGCGCTGGGCTGCATCGCGCTGGGAGCAACGTCGTGGTTGTTCTACCGGCAGATGGCGCTTGCCCCACAGCACATCAATGCCCTGTATGCCCTGTCCGGCTTCTGCGTCGGCGTCATCGGCATCGTGCCCGGCGCAGCGGTACAACTGTTTCCGCCGGCGGTGCGTTTCTCCGGCCTGTCCTTTTCCTACAATCTCGCCTATGCCGTGTTCGGCGGCCTGACGCCGGTGCTGGTCAGCCTGCTGCTGCCGGTAGTTGGAGCCAACATGCCGGCCTGGTACGTCATGGCCTTGAGCGCGGTGGGTGTGGCGACCGGCTACGCGCTGATGCGCCGCCGCAGGGGGCATTTGTGAGAGAATGCGCACCTTCACAAGAGCGCGTCACGCGCCTGATGCGGATGGGGGAATTCCTTGGATAGTCTGAAAAAGATGCTCGCGCCGGACATGGCCGCGGTCGATGCGGTGATCCGTGCGCGCCTGCATTCCGAAGTGGCGCTGGTCAGCCAGGTCGGCGAATACATCATCGACGGTGGCGGCAAACGCCTGCGTCCGGCCTTGGTGCTGCTGGCGGCACAGGCCTTCGGTTACCGCGGCACGCATCATCACGAGCTGGCGGCGGTGGTCGAATTCATCCACACGGCGACCCTGCTGCATGACGACGTGGTGGACGAATCCGACCTGCGGCGCGGGCGCGAGACGGCCAACGCGCTGTTCGGCAACGCGGCCAGCGTGCTGGTCGGAGACTTCCTCTACTCGCGTGCGTTCCAGATGATGGTGGGCGTGGGCGAGATGCGCGTGATGCAGGTCTTGTCCGATGCCACCAACATCATCGCCGAGGGCGAAGTGCTGCAACTGCTCAACTGCCACGATGCCGATGTGGACGTGGCGAACTACATGCGCGTCATCCACTGCAAGACCGCCAAGCTGTTCGAGGCGGCGATGCGCCTGGGTGCCATTCTGGGGCAGGCATCGGCGGCGGACGAAGCGGCGGCGGCGAAATACGGCATGCACCTCGGCACCGCGTTTCAGCTGATCGACGATGTGCTGGACTATTCCGCGAATGAGGCGGAGACCGGCAAGCATCTCGGCGACGATCTGGCCGAAGGCAAGCCCACGCTGCCCCTGATCCATGCCATGCAGCACGGCACGCCGGCACAGGCCGCCGTGGTGCGCAACGCCATCGAACAGGGTGATATCGCCAAGCTGGCGGAAGTGCAGGCAATCATTCTCGCCACCGGGGCGCTCGAATTCACGCGGCAACGGGCAGTGCAGGAAGCCGAGGCGGCCTGCGCCGCGATTTCTGCATTTAGGGATACGCAATTCAAGCGCGCTCTGTTAGAATTGCCCCACTTTGCCGCCACGCGGCAATTTTAGTTTCATCGGAGTGTAGCTCAGCCTGGTAGAGCACTGCGTTCGGGACGCAGGGGTCGGAGGTTCGAATCCTCTCACTCCGACCATTTCTGGTCGGATTTTTCGATTGCCCCATTTGTTCCTGCCAAGCAAAGCCATGCCGTTAAGGCGGCAAATGTTTACTTCAAACGCTTCAACAGCCTTTCGTGTATCCCGCCAAACCCGCCGTTGCTCATCACCAGGATGTGATCCCCGGTTTCCGCGACCTTGGCGATGGCCTCAATGAGTTCATTGAGATCATCCTTCACCACCGCCTTGTCGCCCAGCGGCGCGAGCGCGCCGCGCGCATCCCAGCCTAGATTGCCGGCATAGCAGAAGGTCAGGTCTGCATCTTTCAGACTGTCCGGAAGCGCAGCTTTCATCACGCCCAGCTTCATGGTGTTGGAGCGTGGTTCCAGTACGGCGAGGATGCGTGCCTTGCCCACCTTGCGCCGCAGTCCGGCAACGGTCGTGTCGATGGCGGTGGGGTGGTGCGCAAAGTCGTCATACACCGTGATGCCGCGAACCGTGCCGCGCACTTCCATGCGGCGTTTCACGTTCTTGAATTCGGCCAGTGCAGCCAGTCCTTGCGTAACGGGTACGCCCGCGTGGCGCGCAGCGGCGAGTGCGGCCAAGGCGTTCATGCGGTTGTGTTCGCCCATCAGCTCCCATTGCAGCGCGCCTTGTACTTGGCCATCGAAGTAAACATTTTCCTCTTCATCAATTTGCCAGCCTTTCCCCCACCCCGCCCCTCCCCCGGCGGGAGAGGGAGTAGAAGCGGCAAAGCCAAAGGTCTCCACCGGCGTCCAGCAGCCGCGTGCAATAACGCGCGCCAACGATGCCTCGCGGCCGTTGCATACCACCAGCCCGTTGCCGGGCACGGTGCGCACCAGATGGTGGAACTGGGTTTCAATGGCGATCAAATCGGGAAAAATATCGGCATGGTCGAATTCGAGGTTGTTCAGCACCGCAGTGCGCGGGTGGTAGTGCACGAACTTGGAACGCTTGTCGAAGAAGGCGGTGTCGTATTCGTCGGCCTCAATGACAAAGAATCCCCCACCCCCAGCCCCTCCCCCGGCAGGAGAGGGGAGGCGCGCCGAAATGCCGAAATTCTGTGGTACGCCGCCGATGAGGAAGCCGGGGTTCAGCCCCGCGTGTTCAAGGATCCAGGCCAGCATCGAGGCGGTGGTGGTCTTGCCGTGCGTGCCCGCCACGCCCAGCACCCATTTGTCGTGCAGGATGTTTTGCGCCAGCCATTGCGGGCCAGAGACGTAGGGCAGGTTGCGGTTCAGTATCTCTTCCATCAGCGGGTTGCCGCGCGACACCACGTTGCCAATCACGAATATGTCCGGCTTCAGGTCGAGCTGTTCCGTGCCCCATCCTTCGATGAGTTCGATCCCCTGTACTTCGAGCTGCGTGCTCATCGGCGGATAGACGTTGGCATCGCACCCCGTGACGCGATAGCCCGCCTGTTTGGCGATGGCGGCAATGCCGCCCATGAAGGTGCCGCAGATACCAAGAATATGGATGTGTTTTGGTTGGCTCATTTTTAATTTACCCGTTGCCAATTGTAGGAGCGCGCCCTGCGCGCGATTGCAAATGTTCGCGCGCAGGGCGCGATCCTACACCCGGAAATTTACGTCCTGAAAATGAAATACACCGCACCCATCAGGCACAGCCCCGCCCATAGATAATCCAGCTTCAGCGGCTGGTTCATGTACATCACCGCGAACGGCACGAAGATGGTCAATGTGATGACCTCCTGCAATATCTTCAGTTGC
Organism: Ferrigenium sp. UT5; assembly: GCF_045866295.1. Lineage (NCBI taxonomy): Bacteria > Pseudomonadati > Pseudomonadota > Betaproteobacteria > Nitrosomonadales > Gallionellaceae > Ferrigenium > Ferrigenium sp. UT5. The sequence continues at coordinate 36,943 of NZ_BAAFRY010000012.1, read as the reverse complement.
CCGAGTGAAAGCTGGGTATAGCCGATGCGGTTGGCGGGCACCTGGATCAGATATTCGAACAGCGCGATGCCCCAGCTTGCCAGCGCCGCGACATACCAGGGCGAGGAAGCAAAATTCTTCAGGTGTCCGTACCAGGCGAAGGTCATGAACAGGTTGGACACGGCCAGCATCAGCGCGGTGATCAGGAGCGGATTCGAAATCAGGTTCATTTTCGTTGCATGACGGTCGCGGACGATGGCGCGCATTGTGGCGCAATTGCCTGCGGTCAGCCAGCGCCTCCAGGGCAGGTATAATCGCGCCATGGCCGTCCCGATTTTCTCCATTCCCGTCGAAATTAGCGCTGACTCCCCGTGCATCGGCCATTGCACGACCGTGCTGGGCGACGAAGTTTGCCGCAGTTGCCTGCGCACTTTCGACGAGATCACACGCTGGGTGGAGATGAACGAAACGGAACGGCGCGCGGTCAACTGGCGCATTGCCCTGCTCGCCAAACCGCATTCGTCAATTTGATTACCGGAACCCCGTCTGTGCGGGGATAAATAATTTATGGATATCCTGCTGTTGCTCAAAGCCACGATTCTCGGCATCGTCGAAGGCCTGACCGAATTCCTGCCCATTTCCTCGACCGGACATTTGATCCTCGTTGGCGACTTGCTGGATTTCAACGACGAGCGCGGCAAGGTGTTCGAGATCGTCATCCAGTTCGCCGCCATTCTGGCGGTTTGCTGGGAATACCGCGCCAAGCTGGGTTCGGTCACATCCGGGCTGCTGCAAAAACAGGAGGCGGCGCAACGCTTTACCCTGAATTTGTTCATCGCGTTCCTGCCGCTGGCGATTCTCGGGCTGCTGTTCGGCAAAGCGATCAAGGCGCACCTGTTCTCCCCCGTTCCGGTCGCACTCGCGTTCATCGTCGGCGGTCTCGTCATTCTGTGGGCGGAAAAACGGCAGCACTCGGAACGCATCCAAAGCGTGGACGACATGCACTGGAAAGACGCGCTGAAGATGGGTTTGGCACAGGCGCTGGCGCTGATCCCCGGCACTTCGCGTTCCGGCTCGACCATCATCGGCGGTTTGTTCTTCGGACTGTCGCGCAAGGCGGCGACCGAATTCTCGTTTTTTCTCGCCATCCCCACCCTGACGGCCGCCACGATCTACGAGGTGGTGAAATACCGGCACGACTTCCACGCGGACGACCTCGGCATTTTCCTGGTCGGCTCCGTTGCCTCTTTCGTCAGCGCCTTCATCGCCGTGCGCGGGCTGCTACGCTACATCAGCCGCCACGACTTTACCGTGTTCGCGTGGTACCGCATCGTGTTCGGCCTGATCGTGCTGGCTACCGCCTACAGCGGTGCCGTGAACTGGTCGGCGGCGTAATGAGCAAGTGTTGCTTGCTGATTGCTGCTAACGGTCACGGCAGAGAAACCGGCCCACAAACCCAATGGCGCACCCTGTGGGTCGGGTTTTAACCCGACACGTCGGACTGAAGTCCGACCCACAAAAGCTTTGATAGGTGTCTGCGCTGGCCCAGTTCCACTAGCTTTGCTCCCACGGCAGTCCGGCCGCACGCCACCCGTTCAAGATATTGCGCTGATTGCCGGGGTTCTTGTCGCCCTCGAATCCTTCGAGGATGTTGTAGCAATCGGCAAAGCCTGCCTGGGTGGCGAGGGCCGCCGCCGCATGGGAACGATGCCCGCTGCGGCAAAGGAAAAGCAGCAAAGATTCCTTGTCCACCTGCTGTTCCAGGGCGGCCATGAAATTGGGGTTCGGCTTCATGCCGGGATAACCCATCCACTCGATTTCGACCGCGCCTGGAACGCGTCCGACCCAATCGATTTCGGCGCGGGTCCGTACATCCACCAGTTTCGCACCGGGCGCTGTCTGCCAGATTTCATAGGCTTCTTCAGGGGTGAGCGCGCCTTCGTAGGGCAAATTTGCTTCTTTGGCGCGAAGTTGTGCGGATTTCAATATTGCGGTGATTTTTCCCATTTTTTATGACCTGTCTTTAATCTCATCGATGTCCGGTGCTATCCTGCACACCCGTCTGCATACTATCGCATCGTCGATGAAAAATCACACGCACGCACCGGCGCACGATCGCGTGGCCGCGTTCGAACCTGCGCATCCGCTGCGCTTTGCTGCGGCACGCAAAAGCACGTGGGTCAGCATCCTGATTAACCTGACCTTGTCCATTCTGCAAGTGCTGGCCGGTTTCTTCGGCAAGTCGCAATCGCTGATGGCGGACGGTCTGCATTCTTTCGCCGATTTGTTGTCCGACGTGCTGGTGTTGTTCGCCAACCGCCACGGCAACAAGCACGCGGATGCCAATCATCCCTACGGGCACGCGCGCATCGAGACAGCGGCTTCGCTAATCCTCGGCGCCAGCCTGGCGGCGCTCGGTGTCGGCCTGCTCATCGCCACGGGCATGCGCCTGCAGCATCCGGAACAGATCCATGCCGTCCATCCCTATACGCTGTGGGTTGCGCTGATTGCGCTCGCCGCAAAGGAAGGCATGTTCCGCTACATGCTGGCGGTGGCAAAACGCGTGCGTTCGCAGATGCTGGTGGCGAATGCGTGGCACGCGCGTTCCGACGCCGCGTCGTCGCTGGTGGTCATCGTGGGCATCATCGGCAACCTGCTGGGCTATACCTTTCTTGATCTGGTCGCGGCCGGCGTGGTCGGCGTGATGATTGCCTACATGGGCATCCAGTTCGCGCGCGATGCCCTTCTGGAACTGGTGGATACCGGGCTGGACGAGGACGAAGTGCGCGCCATCCGCAACACCCTGAAAGCGGTACCCGGCGTGATGGGCCTGCATGAATTGCGCACCCGCAAGATGGCGGATAATGCGCTGGTCGATGCGCACATCATCGTCGATCCCCGCATCAGCGTGTCGGAGGGACACTACATCGCCGAGGCGGCGCGCAGTGCGGTGCTGAAACAGCACCATGTCCTGGATGTGATGGTGCACATCGATCCGGAAGACGACCTGCAGACCAAACCCAATGCCCGTCTCCCGCAGCGCCACCTGTTGCTGGCGCATCTGTACAAACGCCTCGGTTACGAGCTGCCCGCTTCCACCCGTATCGTGCTGCACTATCTGGACGGCAAGGTGGATGCGGACCTGTTGCTGGATGCAGACCTCGATTTGGCTGCTCTAAAGAAACAATGTGCCGCTATCGCGGCGGACGACCCGTATTTTCGCCGTCTGACGCTCTACCGGAGTGTCGCACCAGATTAGTGCGTCAAGAGCCTGCTGTGCCCCATTTATGGGCGATCGTCCGCCCGCCACGGCCGCTTAAATATGGCACAATGCGCGCCTGAACTTGTTTGGCCGTGGTGGCACAGTTTCTGCTCAAGCCATTGCGTACTATTTACCTGGTTCGTTTCATCTAACTCATGTTGATTTAATTTATTGGGAGATTCGAGTATGTCCAAAACAGCCGCCGACGTTCTGAAGATGATCAAGGAGCAAGGCATCAAATTCGTTGATCTGCGTTTTACCGACACCCGCGGCAAGGAGCAGCACGTGGGCATGCCGGTCAGTGCGGTCGATATGAGCAAATTCGAGGAAGGCCACGCCTTCGATGGCTCATCCATCGCTGGCTGGAAAGGGATTCAGGCATCCGACATGCTGCTGATGCCGGATCCTGACTCTGTCTATCTCGATCCCTTTTTCGAAGAACCCACCCTAGTCATGACCTGCGACGTGATCGAACCCACCGACGGCAAGGGCTATGACCGTGACCCGCGCTCCATCGCCAAACGCGCAGAGGCTTATCTGAAATCGACCGGCATCGGCGACACCGCCTTTTTCGGTCCGGAACCCGAATTTTTCATCTTTGATTCGGTGCAGTGGCATGTCGATATGTCGGGCTGCTCGCTCAAGATCAATTCCGAAGAAGCGGCCTGGTCGTCCGGCGAAAGTTTCGAAGGTGGCAACACCGGACACCGCCCGATGGTGAAGGGCGGCTATTTCCCGGTTCCGCCGGTGGATAGCCTGAACGACATCCGCGCCGCAATGGTCCTCGCGCTGGAAGAAATCGGCATCCCGGTCGAAGTCCATCACCACGAGGTCGCGACTGCGGGCCAGTGCGAGCTGGGCACCAAGTTCACCACGCTGGTGAAGCGCGCAGACTGGACCCAGACCCTGAAATATGTGGTGCAAAACGTGGCCCACCAATATGGCAAGACGGCCACTTTCATGCCCAAGCCCATCGTCGGAGACAACGGTTCCGGCATGCACGTGCACCAGTCGCTCTGGAAGGACGGCAAGAACACGTTTGCCGGCAACGGTTATGCCGGCCTGTCCGAAACCGCGCTGTACTACATCGGCGGCGTCATCAAGCACGCCAAGGCGCTGAATGCGATCACCAATCCGAGCACCAACTCGTACAAACGTCTGGTCCCGCACTATGAAGCGCCGGTGAAAATGGCCTATTCGGCAAAAAACCGTTCCGCGTCCATCCGCATTCCGCACGTGGCGAGCGATAAGGCGCGCCGCGTCGAGACACGCTTCCCGGATCCGACCGCGAATCCTTATCTGTGTTTCTCCGCGCTGATGATGGCCGGTCTGGATGGCATCCAGAACAAGATTCACCCCGGCGATCCGGCTGACAAGAACCTGTACGACTTGCCGCCGGAAGAGGATGCCAAGATCCCAACCGTGTGTGCTTCGCTGGATGAAGCACTGGCCGCGCTGGACAAGGATCGCGAGTTTCTGACCCGTGGCGGCGTGTTCTCCAACGACTTCCTCGATGCCTTCATCGAGTTGAAGATGGACGAAGTGAACAAGATCCGCATGACTACCCATCCGGTCGAGTTCGACATGTACTACAGCCTCTGATTTTCCGGGGGGTGTTGCAGAAACGGAGCCCGCGCGGCTCCGTTTCTTTTTGTGGTTTGTCACCTGTCCAGCCTTAACCTATACTCCACCCCATCCTGTTTCGAGGTCTGACCATGAAACTGCTTCCCCTGTCGATCCTGTGCTGCACGCTTGCGTTCAGTGCCATCGCGCATGCGGAAATCTACAAACACGTGGGCAAGGACGGGCGCGTGACCTATTCGAGCGAGCCGGTCAAGGGCGCGCGCAAACTTCAGCTTGATCCCCTGAACACCATGCCCGCTTCCAAAGCCAGGACACGCGAGACGTCCAGCGAATTCGCGCGCGTGGATAAGGAAACGCAAAACCAGCGGGACGACCGACGCCGCAAGATCCTCGAAGATGAACTATCCAGCGAACAAGCGGCCCTGCAGGCGGCACGCGAAAAGCTGCAGGTAGCGCAGGACACCCCCATGGTCTATCAGAACGCCAATGGACAAACGTTCCGCAACGTCGCCCAGTATGAAGAAAACGTTCGTCTCGCGCAGGAAGCAGTGAAGGCTCACGAAGAAAACATCAAGGCGCTGCAGACTGAACTGGCAAACCTCAAGTAAAACCGGGTTGGCATGTTTTCTGCTGCTGTCCCCGACATGAACCGCCTGCCCCTTAACAACACCCCCGTTCCCGGTCTGGAAACCCTGGCGACTGCCGTCATGTTGCTGGACGAGCAGTCGCGCATCGTCTTCCTCAACCCGGCCGCCGAGCACCTGTTCGAGATCAGCCATAGCAATCTGCTGGGCCACCCTTTGCAGTCCGCATTTACCCTCGCCGACCAGCTTTTCAGTGCGATCCGGTCGGCACTGGCCAACCACGCCAGCCATATCGAACACGATCTGACTTTGGGAACGCACACCCTCGGCCACAAGTTGCACCTGAGTTGCACCGTGACCCCGCTGCAACTGCCTCCCTATGCACTGCTGCTGGAATTCCACGCCATCGAGCGCCCGCTCAAACTGGCGCGCGAGGAGCAGATGCACGACCAGACCCAGGCCAACCGTCTGCTGTTGCGGAATCTGGCGCACGAAATCAAGAATCCACTGGGCGGAATCCGCGGCGCGGCCCAGTTGCTGGAACAGGAATTGGAGCGGCCTGCTCTGCGCGAATACACCCAGGTCGTGATTCAGGAAGCAGACCGCCTGCGGACGTTGATGGAAAAACTGCTCACGCCGCAACAGGCGCCCCATTTCAGTGCACTCAACATCCATGAAGTGCTCGAACGGGTACGCAGTGTCGTAATGGCCGAAATGCCGGAGGAGTTGCTGATCCAGCGCGATTACGATTTGAGTCTGCCGGAACTGGACGGCGACAAGGAACAACTGATCCAGGTCGTGCTCAACATCGTGCGCAATGCGGCACAGGCCATGCAAGGCAAAGGCAGGATCATTTTACGCACCCGCATCGCGCGCCAGGTGACGTTGATGAAAAAACGCCATCGCCTGGCGATTGCCGTGCAGATCATCGACAACGGCCCCGGTATTCCGCGCCATCTGCACGACACGATATTTTATCCGCTGGTCTCCGGTCGCGCCGACGGCCATGGTCTGGGGCTGACCTTGGCACAGGATTTCGTCAGCCGCCATCAGGGCAGCATCGAATTTGAAAGCGAGCCCGGGCGCACCTGCTTTACGGTCATGCTCCCGCTCAATCCTTTGGAAAATAAATCATGAGCAAACCTGTCTGGATCATTGACGACGACCGCTCCATCCGCTGGGTGCTGGAAAAAGCCCTCGCGCGCGAGGAGATCGAATACAAGAGCTTCGCTTCGGCCGACGAGGCCTTGGCAGATCTGCCGCACGGCCTGCCGCGGATGGTCATCAGCGATATCCGCATGCCGGGCCGCTCCGGACTTGACCTGCTGCAGACGTTGCGCCGTGACCATCCCGCGCTGCCGGTCATCATCATGACTGCATATTCCGACCTGGAAAGCGCGGTGTCCTCGTTCCAGGGCGGCGCATTCGAATATCTGCCCAAGCCATTCGACGTGAACCACGCCGTGGAACTGATCCGCCGTGCACTCGCACACAGCCAGCGCAAACAGAGTGAGGGCATGGACATCACCGAAGCGCCGGACATCCTCGGCCACGCCCCGGCGATGCAGGAGGTGTTCCGCGCCATCGGCCGCCTCGCCGCTTCCAACGCAACCGTGCTCATCAACGGCGAATCGGGCACCGGCAAAGAACTGGTCGCGCAAGCACTGCACCGCCACAGCGCGCGCGCCAACAAGCCCTTTGTCGCCATCAACACCGCCGCCATTCCGAAGGACCTGCTGGAGTCGGAGCTGTTCGGCCACGAGAAGGGAGCGTTCACCGGCGCCAATACCACGCGCCACGGCCGCTTTGAACAAGCCGAGGGCGGCACGCTGTTCCTCGACGAGATCGGCGATATGCCGGCCGAGTTGCAGACGCGTCTGTTGCGTGTGCTGTCGGATGGGAATTATTACCGCGTCGGCGGCCATCAGCCGATCAAGGCCAATGTGCGCATCATCGCCGCCACGCACCAGAATCTGGATGAGCGGGTGAAGCAGGGATTGTTCCGTGAAGACCTGTTCCACCGTCTCAACGTCATCCGCCTGCGCCTGCCGCCGTTGCGCGAGCGGCGCGAAGACATCCCGCTGCTGGCCAAACATTTCCTGCAAAAGAGCGCGAAGGAGCTGGGCGTGGAGCAGAAGACCTTGAGCGAGGCCGCGCTGAATTATCTTGCCGCGCAGGACATACCCGGCAACGTGCGCCAACTGGAGAACCTGTGCCACTGGCTCACCGTGATGACGCCGACGCAACAGGTCGAGATCGCCGACCTGCCCGCAGAATGGCGCGAGGGCTCGCCCGCCGCCGTTTCGGCGGGGGACTGGCGCGCGCTGCTGGCACAACAGACGGCGTTCGCGCTACAGCGCGGCGAGCCGCACATCCTCGATACGCTGTCCAAGGAATTCGAGCGCACCCTCATCACCCAGGCCTTGCAGCACACCGGCGGGCGTCGGATCGAAGCCGCAACCCTGCTCGGCATGGGGCGCAACACGCTGACACGGAAGATTCAAGAACTTGGCCTGGACGATACCGGTGCAGCTTGAAATGTGGGTCGGGTTTTAACCCGACAGAGAACTGCAAAATATCGACCAAGTCGGGTTAAAACCCGACCCACAAATTCACCTCAACGCTTCAGAAATTTTGTATCGGTTGGCGACTTCCCTCCAACCTCGCCCGCTTTGTTCTGCTTCTGACGGTTCTTGCGCTCGTCCGCAAAACGAAAACGCCCCGCCAGCACGCAGCCTTTCATGCCGATGTCACAAGGCCGATTCAGTACCTTCTGGCACTTGCCATCCAGCTCGTGCGGACAGCCCCAGCCGCCCACGGCATCAGGCTTTCTTGACGAATTCGGATTTCAGCGACATGGAACCGATGCCGTCGATCTTGCAGTCGATGTCGTGGTCGCCATCCACCAGACGGATGTTCTTCACTTTGGTGCCGACCTTAACCACCGAAGACGAGCCCTTGATCTTCAGGTCCTTGATGACTGTGATGGTGTCGCCGTCATTCAGAACCGTGCCGAAGGCATCCTTGAACACCTTCTTTTCTTCGACTGCCTCGGCAGCGACCTTGGGCCATTCGTGTGCGCACTCGGGGCAGACGTAGTTATCGCCGTCTTCGTAGGTGAAAGAGGAGTTACATTTTGGGCACAGCGGTAAATCTGACATAATATTTCCTGTTAAACGAATGTTTTTGGTGGTGATCGGTTCGAACTTGGATTTCTCAGCCACACTTGATTCAAGCCAAAGCATTGGCAGATTCAGTTCAATTTCTTGGCGGCCTTTTTCGTTATGGGCCTGGATTGGACCGCTTCAGATGCAGTGCTTCTCTTTCTTAAGGCAGTCTTGGGTTTCGCCGCCGCTTTTGCTTGGGTGGTCTTGGGCACGGCTTTCTTTGTTGCCGGCTTTTTCGCGCCCCTGGCTTTGCCTGTCCCACCTTTCGCGGCTTTGGCGGCGATCAATTCCAGTGCTTCTTCCAGTGTCACGGCTTCCGGGGTTACATCCTTGGGTAAGGTAGCGTTCACTTTGCCGTGGCGTGCGTAAGGGCCGTAGCGACCGCTGCAGATTTCCACGGGAGTTTTGTCATCAGGATGCTCACCCAGCGTGCGCAACACGGTGTTGCCGCTGGTTTTGGCTTGCGCCAGCAGTTCCACGGCGCGGTCTAGCGCGATGTCGAAGATGTTGTCGGTGCGCGGGATGGATTTGAACTTGCCGTCATGCCCGATGTAGGGGCCGAAGCGACCGATGTTGACGATGACCTTCTTGCCGGATTCCGGGTGCAGACCTAGGTCGCGCGGCAAGGAAAGCAGCTTCAGGGCATGGGAGAGATCGGCTTGTTCCAGCGGCAATTCCTTGGGCCAGGACACGCGTTTGGGCTTGGCTTTCTCGCCCTCCACCACTTCGCCTAGCTGCACGTAAGGGCCGTAAGGGCCGCGCAACAGCAGCACCAACTGTTGGGTCTCGGGGTGTTTGCCCAATTCTTTGCGCGCTTCGCCCGCATCCTCTTCGCCGCCCAGGCTGCGAGTGAAATCGCACTCGGGGTAGCCGGTGCAACCGATGAAACTGCCGCGCTTGCCGAGACGTTTGGACAGGGGTTTGCCGCACTTGGGGCAGGCCTCTTCCAATATCTCGGTGCCGGGACGATCGACGTCTTTTTTATCGACGATGAGCTGGTTGAAGCCCTTCCAGAAGGCATCGAGAACGGGGATCCAATCGCGCTTGCCCTCGGACACCTCGTCCAGTTCATCTTCCAAGTTCGCGGTGAAACCGTAGTCCACATAGCGCGTGAAATGTTCGGTCAGGAACTTGATCACGACGCGGCCCACGTCGGTGGGCATGAAGCGTTTCTTGTCCAGCGTGGCGTATTCGCGCGCCTGCAGCGTGGAGATGATGGTGGCGTAGGTGGAAGGACGGCCGATGCCATGCTCCTCAAGTGTTTTCACCAGACTGGCTTCGGAGTAGCGTGGCGGAGGCTGGGTAAAGTGCTGCTCACCGTAAAGTTTATCCAACGGTAGAACGTCACCTTCGTTGAGAGGCGGCAATTTTGCGCTGTCTTCTTCCTCGGCGTCGTCCACGTCTTCCATGTACACGCCGATAAAACCGGGGAACACCAAAGTCTGGCCGGAAGCACGGAATAGCGTGTCGTCGCTGGAGAGACGGATATCGACGCTGACGGTGTCGAAGCGCGCGGGCGCCATCTGGCATGCCAGCGTGCGCTTCCACACCATTTCGTACAGGCGCATCTGGTCAATGTTCAAGTGGTCGCGCAGGCTGTCCGGTGTGCGCAGGATGGAAGTCGGGCGAATCGCCTCGTGTGCTTCCTGTGCGTTTTTGGACTTGCTTTTGTACAGCGGCTGTTTGGCGGGCAAATACTCGCCGTCGAAGGTGTCCTTGATGTACTGCCGTATTTCGGCGACGGCCTCGTTTGCCAGATTCACCGAGTCGGTACGCATGTAGGTGATGAGGCCGACCGTCTGGCCGCCAATATCGACACCCTCGTACAACGACTGTGCGGTGCGCATGGTGCGCTCGGAAGTCATTCCCAGCTTGCGCACCGCTTCCTGCTGCAGGGTTGAGGTGGTGAACGGCGCGGATGGGCTGCGCTGTTTGCCCTTTTTCTCCACGCGCACCACTTTGGGCGGCAACTTGGCGCCAGCGAGCTTGGCGTGAATGGCGTCATAGTCAGCTTTTCCGGCAATTGTCAGCTGTTCCAGCTTTTTGCCTTGGAATTGGAACAATTTTGCGGTAAATGGAATTTTGTTTTTCTGGCTGTCCAGATGCACCGTCCAGTATTCCTGCGACTTGAACTTCTCAATTTCCAGCTCGCGCTCGACAATCAGCCGCAACGCCGGGCTTTGCACGCGGCCGGCAGAAAGGCCCGGACGAATCTTGCGCCACAGCAGCGGCGACAGGTTGAAGCCCACCAGATAGTCCAGCGCGCGCCGCGCCTGTTGCGCATTCACCAGCGGCATCGCAATCTCGCGCGGGTGCGCGACCGCTTCCTGCACTGCCGATTGCGTGATTTCGTAGAACACCACGCGCTTCATGGTTTTGCCTTTGAGTGCGCGCTTACCTTTCAGCAATTCCGAGATATGCCATGCGATCGCCTCACCTTCCCGATCCGGGTCGGGTGCGAGCAGGATCATATCGGCCGCAGCGGCGGCCTTGGCGATGGCATCCACATGTTTGGCGTTGCGCGCGATGGTCTCGTACTTCATCGCGAAGTTGTGCTCGACATCAACGGCGCCGTTCTTTGGCACGAGGTCGCGCACATGGCCGTACGAGGCCAACACCTCAAAATCCTTGCCCAAATATTTTTTCAGCGTCTTGGCCTTGGCTGGCGACTCGACGATCAGCAGGTTTTTTGGCATGGGCGATTAGTGGATTTGGGTGGCGTCTGCCGGGGTGAGCAAGTCTTCGATCAACAGGGGATCCAGATCGTCATGCTGATTCCAGAGCACCATCAAAGCGATCAATTTCACTTTGTCCAGGGAAAGCTTGTCGCGTCCCAAGGCCATGACACGGTCGATAATCATTTCACGCTCGATCGGAGTGATGATCTTGTTGTGTTCCAAAAAGGAGATGAAGCGCAAACCCTCCTCGCTGACGCGCTGGGCCTCGAAGCTGGTATAGCAACGCAGACCGCCTTGGTTGATGGATTCCGGGTAGGTTGCGGCAGAAAGTTCCCGTAATCCAGACAACCAGGCAAGCGCCTGATGGATGTCGTCTTCTTCAAATCCGGCCGCGCTTAACTTGGCGGAAAGCCGGTCAGATTCGGGGTAGCTGCCCGCGTCAGAGTAACTCTCGAACAAATAAATCAAAATATCGAACATGGAGGAATTCAGTTGATCCGTTGATAGCGCCCGCCGGGCAGAGTTGTAATTGCGCCTTCCAGCTCAAGTTGTAACAGGATGGCGGATAGCTCCGATATCGTCAAGCCGCTGCGCTGGGCAAGTGTTTCGCCATCGACCGGATCGAAGCCGAGATAATTGAACAAGGAATGCTGCAAGGGCTGGGAAGTCACAGCGGCTTTGGGGTGGTAACCCAGTTCTTCCAAAATATCCTGGGCACCTTCGACCAGTTTGGCGCCCTGCTTGATTAAACTGTGGCATCCCTTGGATTGGGGCGAATGGATGGAGCCGGGGATGGCAAAAACATCACGCCCCTGCTCCAGCGCCATGCGTGCGGTAATCAGCGAGCCGCTTTGCAATCCCGCTTCGACCACCAGGCAGCCGAGGCTCAAGCCGCTGATGATGCGGTTGCGGCGCGGAAAGTTTGCCGGTAAGGGCGGGGTCCCCAGCGGAAACTCTGAAATGATGCAGCCCTGTTGCGCCAGCGCGTGCGCCAGTTCGCGATTGGATGCGGGATAAACCTTGTCCAGTCCTGTTCCCACCACGGCGAGACTGGCGCCTGCCGCTTGCAGACCCCCGCGGTGGGCAGCGGCATCAATGCCTTGCGCCAGGCCGCTGATGATACAAAGACCGGATTCGGATGCGGCTCTGGCAAAAGCTTCCGCATTGCGGATACCTTGTGCCGTCGCGTTCCGGCTTCCCACGATGGCAAGGGAAGGTCGGTTGAGCAGATCGAGCCGCCCTTTGACGTATAACAACAACGGAGGATCGGGGATGTTCAGCAGCGCCTGGGGGAAATCATCGTCCGCAATAGTGAGAATGCGGTTGAGCGGGTCATCCAGCCAGTTTGCAGCCTGGGCGATGGCAGCTTCATCCAATTCTTCGCCGATGGCGCGAGCCACAGGTTGCTTGACGTAGTGTGAAAGAGAGTAAACAGATTGTTGCAGCACGGCGGTGGGTGAACCGAACGCCTGCAACAGTTTGCGCAGGCCCTCGCTGCCCAGTCCCGAAACGTGGCACAGCCTGAGCCAGTCGGTCAGGCCGGGTTCAAGCGCCATTTATTCCGGGTTGCGCGCGCTGTCGAGCAATTGCACGGGCAGCTTTGTTTCAAGCACAAGCGCATAGGAGACTTTATTGAATACCCGGAACGCCATGACCAGGCCATAACGCATATCGGGCAAGTTGATGTTGGGGGTGAACCAGCCCTTGGTTTTGAGCACCTCTCCTTTTTGATAGAGGGCGAAAACATGGCCGGCTTCAACCCCGTCACGCCGCCCCTTGTTCAGGGTGATGACAGAATACTGGCCTGCCTGCTGGACGCCGCCATAGATTGAAATGACCTTGGCTGAAATCTGATTTTGCGGCGCGTGGGGGACGAAATCCGCCGCGTATCCGGAAGCAGCCTGGGCAAAATAATCGCCCTTGTTGATTTCCAGAACGGCATTGGTGATGCGCAGGGTGCTGGGATCGCCAAATTTTTCGACGGAGGCATCGCCGAGATACAGCACTTCCTGGCCCAGTACTTCGTCAGTGTCAGGATCGACAAATTCGACATTAGGTCGATAGATCTGCCATTGCAACCCCTGGTTTGTTGGCATGTTCTGTGCGTAGGCCACATCGTTCGCTGAAAGGAGTTGGCGCTGTTCATAGGTGCCGACCAACTTGGGGGCGGATTCAAGCTCTTCGTTTTCCACCGCCAAAGGGCGTCCAAGGAACGGTCTAATCGTGTTGAGTGAAATGGCCGGAATCGCTTCTGAATTTTGTGCAACGACACGAATTTTTGGTTCGAGTTTTACCGGATCGGCAGGGGGGGGAGCGGGCGCATTGACGGTCAGCTGGCCCGTATTTCGATCGAGGTAAACCACATCGCCCGGGTAAATCCAGTGCGGGTCCTTGATGGCCTCCTTGTTCAGCGCCCAGATTTCCGGCCACTTCCACGGATCCCGGAAAAAGCGGGAAGAAATATCCCAGAGGGTGTCCCCCTTCACCACCACATAGCGGTCGGGAGCATCTTCGCGGATTTGCAGCACGTCAGCGGAGGCGAGAATGGGCAACAGGAGACAAATCAGCGATATAATCTTGCGCATGGAAAACCCCGGCAAAGTAATGGAATGCGGTGCAAAGTTTGTGCACCGGTTTAAATTCTGCATCTAGTCTATTCAGTTGGCAAGCATTTATGGCGCTTCTACCCATTCTGCAATACCCCGATCCCCGCTTGCACAAAGTGGCCAAACTGGTTGTCGCGGTGACCGATGAAACGCGTCGCCTGATCCGGGACATGAGTGAAACCATGTATGCCGCACCCGGCATCGGTCTCGCCGCAACCCAGGTTGACGTGCATGAACGTATCATCGTCATGGATATTTCGGAAGCGCACAACGATCTGAAGGTATTCATCAATCCGGAACTGATCGAGCAAAGCGGCGAAGAAGAAGGTGAAGAAGGGTGCCTTTCGGTTCCGGGAATCTATGAAAAAGTCAGGCGGGCGGAGCGTGTGACGGTGCGGGCGCTGAATGAGTCTGGCGAACCGTTCACTTTGACTGCAGACGGCTTGCTGGCAGTCTGCATCCAGCATGAAATGGATCATCTGGAGGGGCATGTGTTCGTCGAACATCTTTCGCATCTCAAACAAACCCGCATCCGCGCCAAGCTGAAAAAGCAGCGTCGCGAGACGTTGTAACGGCCAGACGTGAAGATCGTTTTTGCCGGGACACCGCAATTTGCCGCCAGCGCATTGAACGCGCTACTGGAGAAGCCGTATCAGATTCTCGCGGTGCTGACTCAGCCGGACCGGCCATCGGGGCGCGGAATGCAACTGGCCGCCAGCCCGGTCAAACAGCTGGCCCTGAATCATGGCCTTTCGGTGCTTCAACCGGATAGCCTGAAGGCAGAAAGCATTCAGCAGACGTTACGCGAGCTTCAGGCGGATGTAATGGTGGTCGCTGCTTATGGCTTGATTCTGCCGCAGTCGGTCTTGCAAATTCCGCGCTTCGGTTGTCTGAATATCCACGCCTCATTGTTGCCGCGCTGGCGCGGCGCAGCGCCGATTCAGCGCGCGATTCTGGCCGGTGATAACGAGACCGGAATCACCATCATGCAGATGGACGCAGGGCTGGATACGGGGGATATGCTGCTGCAAAAAACCTGCCCGATAGCAGGGAGTGATACGGCGCAGACCTTGCATGACAAGTTGGCGACACTGGGAGCGGAGAGCCTCATCGAAACTTTGCATTTACTGGCGGCAGGGGCGCTGCACCCGCAGAAACAGGATGAGAGCCGGACATGTTATGCGGCAAAACTCAACAAGCAGGAAGCGCGCATGGATTGGAGCCGGTCCGCTGTTGAGTTGGAGCGTGCCGTGCGTGCTTACAATCCGTTTCCAACCGCTTTTACCGAGGCGAATGAAACCCTGCTCAAAATCTGGAAGGCCGGCGTCGGGACAGCGTCAGGCCTTCCCGGCACGGTGCTGGAAATCAACGGCACGGGGATCAAGGTCGCGTGCGGGGCTGGCTCGCTGGTACTGGAGGTATTGCAAAAACCGGGAGGGAAAGCCTTGCCGGCCGCGCAGTTCATCCAGGGTTTTTCGCTCAAAGTGGGCGACCGCCTCGGCATGAGTCCCGCGTGAATATCATTCAGACAGAAGCTGCCCGTCTTGTGCAACGCGTGATGGAGGGCGGCAATCTGGATCAGGCATTGCAGGCAAGCCTGCGGGAACATCCGCAATACACCCCGCAACAGCGCGGCGCATTGCAGGATTTAAGCTACGGCACAGTGCGTTATTTCGGCCGCCTGCAATTTTTCCTCGAATGCCTGTTGCTGCGGGCGGTGCGCGATCCCCTGCTCGGTTATCTGATGCTGGTCGCGCTGTACCAGCTCGAATACAGCAAAAGCATGGCGCATGTGATTGTGGACCAGGCCGTCCGCGCAGCCAAGCGGCGCAATGCGGCGACGGGCACACTGGTCAATGCAGTATTGCGCAACTTTCAGCGCCGCCAAGTCGAGTTACGGAGGGAAGCGGACGCAGACCCGGCCACTCGCTACGCGTATCCGCGCTGGTGGATCAGCCAGCTGCGCGCACACTATGGAGAAAAAACCGATGCGGTTCTGGAGGCGGGCAATCAACATCCGCCGATGACCTTGCGGGTCAATGCGCGCCGATGCTCGGCCGCAACCTACCAGCAAATGCTGGCACGGGAAAACATGGCGGCGATTCTTGTGGATCCGGACGCCCTGATTTTGACGCAACCCGTGCCGGTGGACAGGCTGCCAAAATTTGCCGAAGGCTGGGTCTCGGTACAGGATGCAGGAGCACAATATGCCGCGCACCTGCTGGGCGCAGCGGCGGGAATGCGGGTGCTGGATGCGTGTGCTGCGCCGGGTGGAAAGAGCGCGCATTTACTGGAGCGCGCGGATATCGAACTGGTGGCGGTGGACAAGGACGAACTGCGCTTGCAGCGGGTGCGGCAGAACTTGCAGCGCGGCGAACTCAAGGCAGAACTGATCTGCGGCGATGCGGCCAATCCGCAAAGCTGGTGGGACGGCAAACCATTCCAGCGCATTCTGGCCGATGTGCCCTGCTCCGCCTCGGGCGTGGTACGCCGCCATCCCGATATCAAATGGCTGCGTCGCCCGGCCGATATCGAGGGGTTCGCCCGCCAGCAAGCACAGATCCTGGAGGCGTTGTGGCCGCTATTGGCAGCCGATGGTAAATTGCTGTACGCGACCTGCTCTGTTTTTGCGCGCGAGAACGGGCAAGTCATCGCGCAGTTCCTTCAGATGCACCCGGAGGCCGAAGCGGAAGAAATCAATCTGCCGTGTGTGGTCGGACAGGCCGGGCAATTGCTGCCAAACGAAGTTCAAGATGGATTTTTTTATGCCCTGTTGCGCAAAAAATTCTGATCGCTGGTGGCGCTGGCTGGCACTCGGCATACTGCTGATCTTTGCGCGTTCCACGTTCGCCGCCGGGATCAGTATCGATACCGCCGAAGCGCGCCTGACCAGTGCAGGGTATGTATTGTCTGCCGATTTCAACATCCAGTTAGCCCCCCAAGTGGAAGATGCATTGCGCCATAACGTGACGCTCTATTTTGTGGGCGAGCTTTCCCTGCATCGTTCCCGCTGGTATTGGCCGGATGCCGAGATTGCAATGTATCGGCAGACCAGCAAGCTCTCGTTCAATGCCCTTACCGGGCAGTACCGCATCAGTCGCGGCGGCTTGTATCAAAGCTTCGCCACCCTGGAAGACGCGTTGCGCGCTATCGGGCACATTTCCACCCTTCCCATCGAGCCGGCAGAATTGAGCAACGCAGGGGGTGGCCGTTTTTCCCGCTGGTTTAAAAAAGGCAGTCGGATCGATGCCGCAGCCGCATTGAGCCTGGACGTTAGCCAGTTGCCAAAACCCTTGCAAATCAATGCGATGACCAGCGAACAGTGGGATGTCAAATCAGAAACGTTTCAATGGGAAATCAAGGCGAGTACTTCGGCAGAAGAGCGTGCGCCATGAAATACCTGGTGATGATCTTCGCATTGGCTGGCGCGGCGTTGCTGTATCTGTTGGTGAATGCCAGCGGCAATACCGGATTCTATGCGCGCAACTATACCGCGCTGCTTTGGCTGAGCGGCGCCCTGGTGTCGGGCTTGTTGGCGCTGGTGGCTTATCAGGTATGGCTGTTGCGTCGCAAATTGCGCCTGCAAATTTACGGCGCAAAACTCACCCTGCGCATGGCGCTGTTCTTTTCATTCATCGCGGTGCTGCCCGGATTGCTGATCTATGCCGTTTCAGTTCAATTTCTGGAGAAAAGCATCGAATCCTGGTTTGACGTGCGGGTAGAAAAAGCGCTGGAAGGAGGCTTGAATCTGGCCCGCAGTACACTTGAAAACGGGCTGGATGAATTGGAGAAAAAGGGGCGATTCGTCGCACTGATTCTGGCTGAACAGATTCCCGCGCGCCATGCCCAAACCCTCAAGCGCTTCATTGACGAAGGTGTCACCCAAAAATTGGCCGTATTCGGGCTTAACGGGGAATTGCACGCCGTTGCCGGAGCGCGCCAAGACGCTGTGGAAAAGCCCCTCCGCCCCGTTCTGGAGGAAGCGTGGCAAAAGGGAAGTTATCGGCGGATTGACACCCTACAGGACGGCAATCTGCTATTGCAGGTCATTGTACCCATTCGTTCAACGCGGTGGAGGGCGCCCCTGTTGTTGCAGTTTACCCAGCCCGTTCCGGCGCAGCTGGCGCTCGATGCAGAAATCGTGCGGGGCGTGTACGGCGATTACCGGCAACTTTCCTTGTCCAGGCTGGGGTTGAAGCGCTTGTATGGCATCACGTTAACGTTGTCGTTGTTGATCGTGTTATTGAGTGCCTTGGCGACGGCGTTTTACTGGAGTGCAAAGATCAGCGCGCCGCTGGCCGTACTGGCAGCGGGGACGCGGGCCGTGGCAAGCGGGGACTTCAGTGGCACCTACCCCGTTCACAGCAACGACGAACTGGGCGGTCTGACCGCGCTGTTTAATCAAATGATGGCCCAGTTGTCGAGCGCCAAGTTGTTGGGTCAACGACAGCAACAACAGGTCGAGGAAGCCAAGGGCTATCTGGAAAGCGTTTTGGCGCACTTGTCCTCCGGGGTGCTTGTTGTAGATGAACACATGATTGTCCGTTCCGACAACGCCAGCGCATCGCGCATCCTTGAACTGGAAGAAGGCGCACTTCACGGCCGGAGCCTGCAACAATTGGCAGAGCAACACATTCTGTTGCGCCCGTTTATCGAGGCGATCCGGCAGGGGATCGAGCCCGGAATAACGGCGGTTTGGCAAAAACAGATCGAACGGATGAGCAAGAATGGCGATCAGGTCCTTTTGTTGCGCGTCACCCGTCTCGCTTCTGCAGGCCGGCTTGATTACGTGGTGGTGTTCGATGATATTACCTACCTGTTGCAGGCAGAGCGCCAGGCGGCTTGGGGCGAGGTGGCACGCCGGCTGGCGCACGAGATCAAGAATCCGCTCACGCCGATCCAGCTTTCTGCCGAACGCCTGCAGCACAAACTGGCCGAAAAACTCGACGAAAAAGACGCGCAGTTATTGGGGCGGGCGACGGCGACCATTGTGAGTCAGGTCGCGGCGATGAAAAGCATGGTGACCGATTTTGCCAACTATGCGCGCGCTCCTGCGGCCGCGCTATCACCGCTCGACCTGCATCAGTTGCTGGTTGAGGTGATGGGTTTGTATGAAGCCAGCAGCAGCCCGATCAAATTGCGTCTGGAGGCCACCCAATTTCGCATCAACGGTGATCCGACGCGGCTGCGACAGGTGATTCATAACTTGCTGCAAAACGCACACGACGCGTTGCAGCAGGTGGAAAACCGGCAGATTGTGCTGGCCACCGCGGATGCGGAGCGAGGCATGTTGCGCCTGACGGTGAGCGACAATGGCAGCGGTTTTCCGGAAAATTTCTTGTCCAGGGCGTTCGAGCCTTATGCCACGACCAAACCAAAAGGGACGGGCCTCGGTTTGCCCATCGTCAAGAAAATTGTGGAAGAGCACGGCGGCAGCATCTCCATACAGAGCACCACGGGCAGCGGGTCCTGTATCGTGATTTTGTTGCCGGTGCTGGGAGCGAAAACGGGGGAAATGGCATGACAACAAAAAGTATTCTGGTGGTGGATGACGAAGCCGGTATTCGCGAGTTGCTGTCCGAGATCCTGTTTGACGAAGGCTACGGGGTGCTGTTGGCGGAAAATGCGGAACAGGCGCGGCAGCAGATCAAACATCAACCCGACCTTGTATTGCTCGACATCTGGATGCCGGATACGGACGGGCTGACGCTGCTGAAGGAATGGGTTGCCGCCGGATCATTGAATGTGCCGGTGGTGATGATGTCGGGACACGGTACCATTGAAACGGCGGTTGAGGCGACCCGGATTGGCGCGGTAAATTTCCTGGAAAAACCGATTGCGCTGAAAAAGCTGCTGATGACGATAGAACAGACACTACAGCAATATCAGGCATTGTCATGCCCCCCTGTGTTGGCAGCCGATGATCAGGCAAAGAACCCGGGGTGCACGACGGTCGAGCTGCCGCTTGAGCTTCCTTTCAGGGAAGCGCGCGAGCATTTCGATACGTTATATCTGAAATATCATCTCGAAACTGCGCGGGGAAATTTATCTGAACTTGCCGACAAGATCGGGATTGAACGGACGCACTTGTACCGTAAACTCAAGCAACTCGGTCTAAAACCACCCAAACGACCGGCGAGCTAGCAAGTCCTTTTCCCGGCCAGTTGACGCAGAAAAGCGGGCAAAGTTGCCCTGCACCAGCCCGCTGGTGCATAATCGGCATCGAATTTCAGTCCTATAGCGTCCTAATCCCAATAAGTTTTTCTGGAGGAGAATCGAAAATGGCAGCAGCGCGCAACGTTACCCCACCCAAATTCAATGACATCACTGGCGCGATCCGCATGCTGGCGGTGGACGCAGTGCAGAAGGCCAATTCCGGTCACCCGGGTGCGCCGATGGGCATGGCCGAGATCGCCGATGTGTTGTGGAATCGCCATCTGCGCCACAACCCGGCTAATCCGAAATGGCCTGACCGGGATCGATTCATGATGTCGAACGGCCATGGTTCCATGCTGGTTTATGCGCTGCTGCACCTGTCCGGTTACGACCTGCCGATGGAAGAACTGAAACGCTTCCGCCAAATGCATTCCAAGACCCCCGGCCACCCCGAATACGGTTATACCCCGGGTGTGGAAACGACCGGCGGCCCACTCGGCCAAGGCATCACCAATGCGGTGGGCATGGCGATGGCGGAAAAGCTGTTGGCGAATGAATTCAACAAGCCCGGGCACGAAATAGTCAACCACCACACCTATGTATTCATGGGCGACGGCTGCATGATGGAAGGCATCTCGCACGAGGCCTGCGCGCTGGCCGGCACTTGGGGGCTGGGCAAGCTCATCGCGTTCTGGGATGACAACAACATTTCCATCGACGGCCACATCGATGGCTGGTACACCGATGACACGGCGAAGCGCTTCGAAGCCTACGGCTGGCATGTGATTGCCAACGTGCAAGGGCATGATTCAGAGGCGATCGACGCCGCGATCAATGCGGCCAAGGCGGTCACCGACAAGCCCACTTTGATTTGCTGTAAAACAATCATTGGCGCCGGCTCACCCAACAAGGAAGGCACCCACGATGTGCACGGTGCAGCCTTGGGGGATGCCGAGGTCGCCGCGACGCGCGCGCACATCGGCTGGAAATATCCGCCGTTCGAGATTCCGCAGCACGTTTATGACGCATGGGATGCCCGCACCAAGGGCGAAGGACTGGAAAAGCTGTGGAACAACAAGTTCGCCGAATACAAGAAGGCATTCCCGAAGGAAGCCGCCGAGTTCGAGCGCCGCATCAAGGGTGAACTGCCGGCCAACTGGGCGGCGCATGCGGCCGAGTTCATCGCCAAGACCAACGAGAAAGCCGAGACCGTTGCCACCCGCAAGGCTTCGCAGAACGCCATCAACGGCCTGCAACCGGCGCTGCCCGAATTCCTTGGTGGCTCGGCCGACCTGACCGGTTCCAACCTGACCAACTGGACGGGCGCGCACCATGTCAGCGGCAAAAAACCGGGCAACTACATCAGCTATGGCGTCCGCGAGTTCGGCATGTCGCACATCATGAACGGCATGGCGCTGCACGGCGGCTTCCTGCCGTTCGGCGGCACGTTCCTGATGTTCTCCGAATATGCACGCAACGCGCTACGCATGTCGGCGCTGATGAAGCAGCGCGTGATTTTCGTGTTTACCCACGACTCCATCGGCCTCGGCGAGGATGGCCCGACCCACCAGCCGGTCGAGCAGACCGCGACCCTGCGCTACATCCCGAACATGCAAGTCTGGCGTCCGTGCGATACGGTCGAATCGGCGGTGGCTTGGGTGGCTGCGGTCGAGCGCAAGGATGGCCCATCCAGTCTGATCTTCAGCCGGCAGAACCTGCAGTTCCAGAAACGCGATGCGGCGCAAATCGCCAATATCCGCAAGGGCGGCTACATCCTGTCCGAAGCGGCTGGCGGCAAAGCCCAAGCGGTGATCATCGCGACCGGATCGGAAGTCGATCTGGCGATGAAGGCGCAAGCCGCCCTGGCCGCAGAAGGCGTGAACGTGCGCGTGGTCTCAATGCCATCGACCAACGTGTTCGATCTGCAGGATCAGGCGTACAAGAACAGTGTTCTGCCGAAGGGAATGAAGCGCGTTGCAGTCGAAGCGGGCGTTACCGGCGGCTGGTACAAATACGTCGGACTGGATGGGGCGGTGGTCGGCATGGATAGCTTCGGCGAATCCGCGCCGGCACCGGAGCTGTTCAAGCACTTCGGCTTTACCGTGGAGAACGTGGTTAAGGCCGTCAAGGGCGTGCTCTGAAGCGAATCGGTTATTTAAAATTTTTTAAAGGGAGAGAGAACATGGCAAAAATTAAAGTTGGCATCAACGGTTTTGGTCGTATCGGTCGCATGGTATTCCGTGCGGCCGCCAAGGATTTTCCTGAAATCGAAGTCGTTGCGATCAACGACCTGCTCGAGCCGGACTATCTGGCCTACATGCTGAAATACGATTCCGTGCACGGTCGATTCAACGGCGACGTGTCCGTCAGTGGAAACAATCTGGTGGTCAACGGCAAAAACATTCGCCTGACCGCCGAACGCGATCCGGCCAATCTGAAATGGAACGAAGTCGGCGCGGACATCGTGATCGAATGTACCGGTTTCTTCCTGACCAAGGAAACCTGCCAGAAGCACATCGACGCCGGCGCCAAGAAAGTGGTGCAATCCGCTCCTTCCAAGGACGACACTCCGATGTTCGTGTATGGCGTGAACCACGAAACCTACAAGGGCGATGCGATTGTGTCCGCAGCCTCCTGCACCACCAACGGTCTGGCCCCGGTCGCCAAGGTGTTGCATGACAACTTCGGCATCAAGCGCGGCCTGATGACGACCGTGCATGCGGCGACGGCTACTCAAAAGACCGTCGATGGCCCGTCCAACAAGGACTGGCGCGGTGGTCGCGGCATTCTGGAAAATATCATTCCTTCTTCTACCGGTGCAGCCAAAGCAGTCGGCAAAGTGATCCCGTCGTTGAACAAGAAGCTGACCGGCATGGCATTCCGCGTGCCCACCTCCGATGTGTCGGTGGTTGACCTGACCTGCGAACTGAACAAGGAAGCGTCCTACGAACAAATCGTGGCTGCGATGAAGGCGGCTTCCGAGAGCGGCCCTTTGAAAGGCGTGCTCGGGTTCACCAACGAGAAAGTGGTTTCCACCGATTTCCGCGGCTGTTCCCAGCCCTCCACGTTTGATGCGGAAGCCGGCATTGCGCTGGACTCAACCTTCGTCAAGGTCGTGGCGTGGTATGACAACGAGTATGGTTACACCTGCAACCTGATGCGTCTGGTACGCCACATCGCCCAGTAATTTGTCCCGATCAGGGCTGGCCATGCCAGCCCTTTTTCTTCAAGCGAGTTCAAAGGAAAAATCATGTCTGTGATCAAAATGACCGATCTGGATCTCAAGGGCAAACGCGTCCTGATCCGCTCCGATTTGAATGTCCCCGTGAAATACGGGAAAGTGACTTCCGATGCACGTATCACCGCCTCCATGGCGACCATCAACGCGGCACTGAAAGCAGGCGCCAAGGTGATGGTAACTTCCCATCTGGGGCGCCCAACCGAAGGTGAGTATTCTGAAGAGAATTCGCTCAAGCCCGTGGCCGACACCATCGCCAACAAGCTGGGCAAGCCCGTGCGCCTGATCAAGGACTGGGTGGACGGAGGTTTCAACGTTGCCGAGGGCGAATTGGTACTGCTGGAAAATTGCCGCTTCAACAAGGGCGAAAAGAAAAGCACCGATGAACTGGCGAAGAAATATGCCGCGCTGTGCGACGTATTCGTGATGGATGCATTCGGCACGGCTCACCGCGCCGAAGCCTCGACCCACGGCGTGGCAAAATTCGCCCCGGTCGCGGCCGCAGGCATTTTGCTGACCGAGGAACTGGAAGCACTGACCAAGGCGCTGCTCAACCCGGCGCGGCCTATGGTGGCCATCGTCGGCGGCTCCAAGGTTTCGACCAAGCTGACCGTGCTGGAGTCCTTGTCCGAGAAGTGCGAACAACTGGTGGTCGGTGGCGGCATCGCCAATACCTTCCTCAAGGCGGCCGGCAAGAATGTGGGCAAGTCGCTGTGCGAGGATGATCTGGTGCCAACCGCCCAAGCGCTGATGGCCAAGATGCAGGCGCGTGGCGCGACCATCCCCATCGCGGTGGATGTGGTGTGCGGCAAGAAATTCGATGCCAACGAGCCCGCTGTCCTGAAAGACGCGGGCGATGTGGCCGACGACGACATGATTTTCGACATCGGCCCAAAGTCTGCGCAGCAGTTGGCCGACATCATCATGCAGGCGGGCACCGTGGTGTGGAACGGTCCGGTCGGCGTGTTCGAGTTCGACCAGTTCGGCGCAGGCACCAAAACAATCGCCATGGCGATCGCCAATACCAAGGCGTTCACGTTGGCGGGCGGCGGCGACACCATCGCGGCGATCCAGAAGTACGATATCTACGACAAGGTGTCCTACATCTCCACCGCTGGCGGAGCGTTCCTGGAATTCCTCGAAGGCAAGACTTTGCCGGCGGTGGCGATTCTGGAAGAACGCGCCAAACAATAATTCATCAGGAATCACATGCTGCGTAGAACCAAAATTGTTGCAACGCTGGGGCCCGCCTCCAGCGATCGGAAGGTATTGGAGCAAATGATCCGCGCCGGAGTCGATCTGGTGCGGATGAATTTCTCGCATGGCTCGGCACAGGATCACATGAAGCGTGCCGAAACCGTGCGCGCGGCCGCCGCAGCGGTCGGTCGCACCGTGGGGATTCTGGCCGATCTGCAGGGCCCCAAGATCAGGGTGCGCAAATTCGAGAATGACAAGATCGTCCTGAAAAAAGGGGATGCCTTCATTCTGGACGCGGCACTGGACGGCCTGGGCAACCAGGAGCGCGTCGGCCTGGATTACAAGGAATTGCCTGATGATGTCGAGCCGGGCACGGTGTTGCTGCTCAACGACGGCATGCTGGAATTCCACGTGACGGCAGTCAAAGGGGCGGAAGTACATTGCGTGGTCGTGCGCGGCGGCGTGCTGTCCAACAACAAGGGGATCAATCGCAAGGGCGGCGGACTGACTGCGCCGGCCCTGACCGAGAAGGACAAGGAAGACATCAAGACGGCAGCCCTGATCAAGGCAGACTATCTGGCGGTGTCGTTTCCCCGCTCCGCGGACGACATGAAGCTGGCGCGCGAACTGATGCATGCGGCCGGGGGCAAGTCCATGCTGATGGCCAAGATCGAGCGCGCCGAAGCGATTCCGGTTTTGGCCGACATCATCGATGCGTCCGATGCCATCATGGTGGCGCGCGGCGATCTTTCGGTGGAAGTCGGCGATGCGGCCGTGCCGGGCCTGCAAAAGAAAATGATCCGGCTGGCGCGCGCCAGGAACCGGCTGGTCATCACCGCCACCCAGATGATGGAGTCGATGATCACCAGCCCGATTCCGACCCGTGCCGAAGTATCCGATGTGGCGAATGCCGTGCTGGACGGAACCGACGCCGTGATGTTGTCGGCGGAAACGGCGGTCGGCGATTATCCGGTGGAAACCATCGAGGCGATGGCGCGCATTTGTCTCAAGGCGGAACGTGAAGCGGAGGATCATGCGATCGACCGCCGCGGCGCGCACCAGAAATTTACCCGCATCGACCAGTCGATCGCCATGTCGGCATTGTTTGCGGCTTCCCATTTCAAGGTCAAGGCCATCGTCGCGATGACCCAATCCGGTTCGACCGCGCTGTGGATGTCGCGCGTGAACGCGAGTGTGCCGATCTTTGCCATGACGCCGGTGACCGAGACGCTGACCAAAGTGACGCTGTTCAGTGGCGTGCATCCGGTGCTGTTCCCGAGTGACAGGGCGAAGCAAACCGCACAGGAACTGATCGACGCGGAGCTGGAGTTGGTCAGACTGGGTTATGTCGAAGAGGGTGATCTGATCGTGATTACCGTGGGCGAAGCGGTGGGAAAATCCGGCCATACCAATACCCTCAAGATCGTCAAGGTTGGCGACCACCGCAAAAATAGTCTTTAATGCACCAGCTTTTAACGAACGCTACATAGATCTGAATTTTTATTTCATCAGGAGGAAGAAATGGCACTCGTCTCATTGCGTCAACTACTCGATCACGCCGCAGAACACAGCTATGGCCTGCCGGCATTCAACGTCAACAATCTGGAGCAGGTCAAAGCCATCATGGAAGCGGCTGACGAATGCAACAGCCCGGTCATCATGCAAGGCTCGGCCGGCGCGCGCAAATACGCGGGCGAACCGTTCCTGCGCCATCTGATCGAAGCAGCGGTCGAGATGTACCCGCACATTCCCGTCGTCATGCACCAGGACCACGGCGCATCGCCGGCCGTGTGCATCAACGCCATCAAATCTGGCTTCTCCAGCGTGATGATGGACGGTTCGCTGATGACCGACGGCAAGACGCCTTCGTCGTTCGAATACAACGTCAACGTGACGCGCAGCGTGGTGGAAATGTCGCACGCGGTGGGTGTTTCGGTCGAAGGCGAACTGGGTTGCCTGGGTTCCCTGGAATCCGGCCACGGCGAAAAGGAAGACGGCCACGGCGCGGAAGGTGTGCTGAGCCACGACCAGTTGCTGACCGACCCGAATGAAGCGGCCGAATTCGTCAAGCTGACCCAGGTGGATGCGCTGGCCATCGCCATCGGCACCTCGCACGGTGCATACAAGTTCACGAAGCCGCCCACAGGCGACACCTTGGCGATCAGCCGCATCAAGGAGATCCATGCGCGCATCCCCAACACGCACCTGGTGATGCACGGCTCTTCCTCGGTGGAACAGGAATGGCTGAAAATCATCAACGAATTCGGTGGCGCGATGCCTCAAACCTACGGGGTGCCGGTGGCCGAAATCGTCGAAGGCATCAAGCATGGCGTGCGCAAGGTGAACATCGATACCGACCTGCGCATGGCCTCCACCGGCGCGACACGCCGTTATCTGATGCAGAACCCCAAGGACTTCGACCCGCGCAAGTTCCTCGCCGAAACCACCAAGGCGATGCGTGCCGTGTGCAAGTCGCGCTACGAAGCCTTCGGCTCTGCCGGGATGGCCGACAAGATCAAACCAATCTCGCTGGAAAAGATGGCAAACCGTTATGCCAAGGGCGAACTGAACGCAATCATCAAGTAAGCAAAGTTGGCTTGGCAAGCATAAAGCGGCCTTCGGGCCGCTTTTATTTTGGCGCGCGGTGCTTCACCGCAACGCTGGCTGCTCCCGCTTTGTGTGATTGTGAAAGCAAAAAGCGTTCGAATTCGGCAGAGGCCAAGGAAGGACGCTTGTCTTTGCGTTGCACGAGGTACCAGTGCCGCACAATGGGAAATTCTTCGACATCGAGCACCAACAGACGCCGGGTTTCCAGCTCAAGTTCAATGGCATGGCGCGAGATGATGCCGATCCCCATTCCGGCCTGCACCGACTGCTTGATGGCCTCGTTGGTGTCCATCTCCATGTGCGCCGGCAAGGGCAGCGCATGGCTGTCAAAATAACGCTCGACCACGGCCCGCGTGCCGGAGCCCTTCTCGCGCAGCAGAAACGTTTCGCTGGCAAGATTTTGAGCCTTGATCTTTTTACGTTTTGCCAAAGGATGGGCAGGGGCCGCAATCACCACCAGCGGGTTCGGCAGAAAAGATTCGGCCAGCATGTCGGTCCCCTGCGGCGGTTGCCCCATGATGGCGAGATCGGCGATATTGTCCGCGAGCTGGCGCATCACGGCGTCGCGGTTGGCGACGGAAAGCCCTACTTGAATCCTGGGGTGGGCCTGGATGAACCGCGCCAGCAGTTGCGGCATGAAATAATTTGCGGTGCTGACGGCGGTGATGTTCAGATGACCGTGCTCCAGACCCTTCATGGCATCGAACACGCCCTCCATCTCCTGCATCAATTGCAATACCGCGCGGGCGTAATGCAGCATTTCGCGTCCCGCCTCGGTCAAAAACAGTGCCTTGCCGACTTGCTCGAACAGGGGCAATCCGATAGTCTGTTCAGCCTGCTTGATCTGCATGGAGACTGCGGGTTGCGACAGGAACAATTCAGCAGCGGCGCGCGAATGATTCAAATGGCGCGCGACGCTCTCGAAAACCTGCAGTTGTCGCAAACTCAATGGCAGCATGGTGGCGGAATTTTAAACCATAAGATTAACTTATGGTTCTGATAAAAACATTTGACTATTATTTATATTAGCAAGGCCGTAAAGTCCAACCCGTAGCAAGAACATTTCAACGACAAGAGGAGAACGCAATGGATCAATCGAATCGCTATTCCAACCTTAACCTGAAAGAAGCTGACCTGATTGCCGGTGGCAAACATTTGCTGGTGGCGTACAAGCTGAAGCCGGCCAAGGGACATGGCTTCCTGGAAGTGGCATCGCACATTGCCGCTGAATCTTCTACTGGTACTAACGTGGAAGTGTCCACCACCGACGACTTCACGCGCGGCGTTGACGCGCTGGTCTATGAAGTGGACGAGACTGCATTCGGTGACGATCCTGTGAAGGGCGGCGGTCTGATGAAGATCGCTTACCCGGTCGAACTGTTCGACCCCAACCTGATCGACGGCCACTTCAACGTGTCCCATATGTGGTCCCTGATCCTGGGTAACAACCAGGGTATGGGCGACCACGTCGGCCTGCGCATGCTGGACTTCCTGGTACCTGAAGTCATGATCCGCAAGTTCGATGGTCCGAGCGCCGGTATCGCTGACCTGTGGAAGGTGCTGGGTCGTCCGGAAGTGAACGGCGGCTACATCGCCGGTACCATCATCAAGCCGAAGCTGGGTCTGCGTCCT
The DNA here is from genome assembly GCF_045866295.1 of Ferrigenium sp. UT5. Lineage (NCBI taxonomy): Bacteria > Pseudomonadati > Pseudomonadota > Betaproteobacteria > Nitrosomonadales > Gallionellaceae > Ferrigenium > Ferrigenium sp. UT5. Next base: position 8,253 of record NZ_BAAFRY010000012.1, on the reverse strand, counting down.
GATCCGTTCGCCAAGGCCTGTTACGACTTCTGGCTGGGCGGCGACTTCATCAAGAACGACGAACCACAAGCCAACCAACCATTCTGCCCAATGGAAGTGGTCATTCCTAAGGTTGTGCAGTCCATGGATCGTGCCCAACAAGAAACCGGCCAAGCCAAGCTGTTCTCCGCGAACGTGACCGCTGACTTCCACGGCGAAATGATCAAGCGCGGCGAATACATCCTGGGCGAATTCGCCAAGATCGGTTCCGAAAAGCACGTTGCCTTCCTGGTGGATGGCTTCGTGACCGGCCCCGCAGGTGTGACGACTTGCCGCCGCGCCTTCCCGGACACCTTCTTGCACTTCCACCGTGCTGGCCATGGCGCGCTGACTTCCTACAAGTCGCCTATGGGTATGGATCCCGTGTGCTACATGAAGCTCTCCCGTCTGATGGGCGCTTCCGGTATTCACACCGGCACCATGGGCTACGGCAAGATGGAAGGCCACGCCAAGGAAACCGTGCTGGCTTACATGCTGGAGCGCGACGAGTGCCAGGGACCTTACTTCTACCAGAAGTGGTACGGCATGAAGCCGACCGCACCGATCATCTCCGGCGGTATGAACGCGCTGCGTCTGCCTGGCTTCTTCCAGAACCTTGGCCACGGCAACGTGATCAACACCTGCGGCGGTGGTTCCTTCGGTCACATCGACAGCCCGGCAGCCGGTGGTATCTCCCTCGGCCAGGCTTACGAGTGCTGGAAGTCCGGTACCGATCCGATCGAATACGCGAAGACCCACAAGGAGTTCGCCCGCGCCTTTGATTCCTTCCCCAAGGATGCCGACAAGCTGTTCCCGGGCTGGCGGGACAAGATTGGCGCACACAAATAAGTTGCAAGTTCAGGCTGCATAGCTAAAAGCAATAAAAATGCGCCCCCACTTGCTGGGGGCGTTTTTTTCCAGGATTTAATACCGTTTTGCGTGTGAGGGCACATGCGGAACAGGAGTCAAAGATGACCAACCAGAATCAATACACCGTCGGCAAGGAGCCGTTCTACCAAGCTCAGGGCGACGAAGTGCTGTTGTATGAAGCCGCTTACGCCGCGCGCCTGCCGGTCATGGTGAAGGGCCCGACGGGCTGCGGCAAATCGCGCTTTGTCGAATACATGGCGTGGAAACTCGGCAAGCCGCTGATCACCGTGGCATGTAACGAAGACATGACCGCCAGCGACCTGGTCGGGCGCTATCTGCTGGATGCCAACGGCACGCGCTGGCTGGATGGCCCGCTCACCACGGCGGCGCGCATCGGTGCGATCTGCTATCTGGACGAGATCGTCGAGGCGCGCCAGGACACCACCGTCGTCATCCACCCGCTGACCGACCACCGCCGCACCCTGCCGCTGGACAAGAAAGGCGAGTTGATTGAAGCGCATCCCGATTTTCAACTGGTGATTTCCTACAACCCTGGCTACCAGTCGCTGATGAAGGACTTGAAACAATCCACCAAGCAGCGTTTCGCCGCGTTCGAGTTTGATTATCCTGCGCCCGCCATCGAGGCAGACATCCTGAGCAAGGAGGCTGGCATCGAGCGCGCGCTGGCGGAGAAGCTGGTGCAGATCGGCCAGGCCGCGCGCAATCTCAAGGGGCATGGTCTCGACGAAGGCATTTCCACCCGCTTGCTGGTGTATGCCGCCACGCTGATCAAGCGCGGGGTCGAGTCGCAAGCTGCCTGCCGCATGGCGCTGGTGCGCCCGATCACCGACGATGCCGACATCCGCGACACACTGGATCACGCCATCGCGGCGACGTTCGGTTGATCGCAACGCAAGCGATGATGGATTGAGCAGATGGCCAACCCCTTGCCCACGGATGAAATGCCGCAGGAGCTGATGCCCTACTGGGCGCAGCTCAATTGCAAATTTCCGCGCGTGGCGGCGGTGTTTCCCGAGTGTCTGCACCGCGCGCAAAGCGTGTTGTCGGCGCAGGGGCTGCATGACTACATCGAAAATGCGCGTTTTCTGGGCAAGATGGGGCGCGGCGCGGAGCCGTTACTGATCTTTCTGGAGGAGTGGCCGGAAGTGGCGCGTGTGCTGGGCGAAGCCGCGCTGGAGCCCACCATTGCTTTCGTGCAGCAGATGACACGCTCGCCCAACGGCCCGGCCATCGTGCCCTTCCTGCAATCTCTGCCAGCCAGCGCACGCCGTTTGGAAACACCGGAACTGTATGGTGAATATCTGCGTATCGCCGAAGGCTTGATGACGCGCACCACGGGTTCGGTACACGGCATCCACCAGACCTTCGCCAGCCCTGGTTTGCCGGAGCTGTTCAAGCAAACCCCATTCCTGCTGGCGCAACTGTCGCTGGCCGGGCTGCGCAACTGGGTGGACTACGGCATCGCTTATTACAACGACCATCCGGAGCGGCAGATCGAATACTTCAGCCTGCAATCGGCCGACAGCCGCGCGGTGTTGCAGCGCGAACGCCACGGCACGCTGCTGCAGGATCACGAGCGCAAGCTCGACCTGCTGCTGCGCGGGCTGTGGCGCGACGAAGCGGTGTTGCATCCCTATCCCACCGTGTTCGTCGAGGCGCAGCATGCGACGCAACCCTGGTTCGACGCGCACGGCATACGCCTGCCCGACGTGTGCGAGGACTGCAACGGAGTCGCCGGGCTCAATGTGTATCGCGCCATGCTGGCGCACATCGCCGCCCACCGCCGCTACAGCCGCGCCATCATCGCGGACAATTTGAGTGTCCTGCAACGCTTCGCGCTGGAGGTGTTCGAGGACAGCCGCGTGGAATATCTGGCCATGCGCGAATATCCCGGCCTGCGCCGCCTGTTCCTGGCACTGCATCCGCAACCCAAGGAAGACGCGTGCGCGGGGCGCGAGGTTTCGGCAGTGCGCCACCGCCTGGCCATGCTGTCGCGCGCGATTCTGGATGGCGCGCATCCCTATCAGAACGAACGCGTGGCCGAATTCGCCGCGCGTTTCCACCAGCGCATGCAGCAGGACGACGGCAGCACGCAGGACATGGTGGAGCTGGCGGTGTTGTTCATCGCGCGCACCGCGCAACACAGCGACTACCTGCCCGACGTGCATTTCGAGGACACGGAAGTGCCCTGGCGCGATGACAACCGCCACCTGTGGCTGTTCATCGAGGAGGAAGAAGACGAGGACGCTGCCGATCAGGAGCAGCAGCCGCCGGAACCGGAAGAGCCGCAGGGCTTGCCGCCGCGCCACTACGCCGAATGGGACTATCGCCATCAGCAATACCGCCCCGACTGGGTCACCCTGTACGAGGGCTTGCACCCGCAGGGCAAGGCTTCCGACATCGACAAATTATTGGAAAAACACGCCGGGTTGTCCAAACGCTTGAAGAAACTCCTCGACCTGCTCAAACCGCAGGACAAGGTGCGCATCCGCTACCAGGAAGAAGGCAGCGAACTCGACCTGGATGTCGCCTTGCGCTCCATCGTGGATTACAGGAGCGGCGCGCAACCCGATCCGCGCATCAACATGAGCCACCGCAACGACGGGCGCAACATCGCCGTGATGGTGCTGCTGGATCTGTCCGCATCGCTCAATGAAAAAGCCTCGGGCAGCCAGCAGACCATCCTCGAATTGAGCCAGGAAGCCGTGACGATACTGGCGTGGGCGGTGCAACAACTGGGCGACCCGTTTGCCATTGCCGGTTTCCACTCCAACACGCGCCACGACGTGCGCTACCTGCACATCAAGGGTTACAGCGAGCCGTGGGACGATACGGTGAAGAGTCGGCTGGCTGCGATGCAAGCCAGCTATTCCACGCGCATGGGCGCGGCGATGCGCCATGCCGCGCATTACCTGGCGCAGCAACAGGCGGACAAGAAGCTGATGCTCATCCTCACCGACGGCGAGCCCGCCGACATTGACAGCAAGGATGGCCGAATCCTGATCGAGGATGCGAAACAGGCCGTGCATGAACTGGACCGGCAGGGCATCTACAGTTATTGCATCAACCTCGATGCCAAGGCGGACGAGTATGTGGCAGACATTTTCGGCAGGCAGTACACCATCGTGGACAACGTCGCGCAGTTGCCTGAAAAGCTACCCGAGCTTTTCATATCTTTGACGAAGTGAAACATTAAATCGGACTTCTGTGCATCGCAGCTGCCCCCCACTGCAAAAATGAATTCCCGAGGTTCATTCAGCAAGATAAGACAGCGTTGTACCGGAATTCGTGCATGATAAAATCCGCGCTTAATTTTTAAGCAAAGAATCCATGAAACTTCAGTTCGGGTCGCATCCCATCGAAAAACTCCTGCAACAGCGCATCCTCATTCTCGACGGGGCGATGGGCACCATGATCCAGCGCCACAAGCTGGGCGAAGCCGACTATCGCGGGACGCGCTTCGCCGACTGGCCGCGCGACCTCAAGGGCAACAACGACCTGCTGGTGCTGACCAAGCCCGAAGTCATCAAGGGCATCCATTGCGAATATCTGGCGGCGGGCGCGGACATCATCGAGACCAACACCTTTGGCGCGAATGCGACCACGCTCAAAGCCTACGGCATGGAGGCGCTGAATTACGAGCTGAACCAGGCCGGTGCCGCGCTGGCGCGCGAAGCCTGCAATGAATTCTCAACTGCTGACAAGCCGCGCTTCGTCGCGGGCGTGTTGGGCCCCACCGACAAGACCGCCACCATCTCGCCCGACGTGAACGACCCGGCGGCGCGCAACATCAGCTTCGACCAATTGGTGGCCGACTACGCCGAATGCACGCGCGGCCTGATGGACGGGGGCGCGGACCTGATCCTGATCGAGACCATCTTCGACACGCTCAACGCCAAGGCGGCGATCTTCGCGGTGCAACAGGTGTTCGCCGAGCGCGGTACGGAATTGCCGATCATGATTTCCGGCACCATCACTGATGCCTCGGGCCGCACGCTGACCGGCCAGGTGACCGAAGCCTTCTACAACTCGCTGGCGCACGCCAAGCCGCTCTCCATCGGCCTCAACTGCGCGCTGGGCGCGGCCGAATTGCGCCAGTATGTGGAAGAGCTGTCGCGCGTCGCCAACTGTTACGTGAGTGCCCACCCCAACGCGGGCCTGCCCAATCCGCTGGCCGAGACGGGCTACGACGACACACCGGAAAACATGTCCGGCCACATCAGGGAATGGGCACAGAGCGGTCTGCTCAACATCGTCGGCGGTTGCTGCGGTACGTCGCCGGCGTTCATCAAGGCCATCGCCGAGGTGGTCAAAGACATTCCGCCGCGCAAGATTCCCGACATTCCTCGCGAATGCCGCCTGTCGGGGCTGGAGCCGTTCAACATCGGCGAGCAGTCCCTGTTCGTGAATGTGGGCGAACGCTGCAACGTGACGGGTTCCGCCCGATTCAAACGCCTGGTGCTGGAAGGAAAATACGACGAGGCGCTGGAAGTCGCCAAGCAGCAGGTGGAGACCGGCGCACAGGTCATCGACATCAACATGGACGAAGCCATGCTGGACGGCGAAGCCGCCATGGTGAAATTCCTCAACCTGATCGCCTCCGAACCGGACGTCTCCAAGGTGCCGCTGATGATCGACTCCTCCAAGTGGAGCATCATCGAGGCGGGCTTGAAGTGCGTGCAGGGCAGGGCCATCGTCAACTCCATCTCGCTGAAGGAGGGCGAAGAGAAATTCCTGCAGCAAGCGCGGCTGGTGCGCAGCTACGGTGCGGCCGCCGTGGTGATGGCTTTTGACGAGCAAGGTCAGGCCGACACCTATCAGCGCAAGATCGAGATTTGTGAGAGATCCTATCGCTTGCTGGCGGGAGACCCGGCGCGTTTCAAAAGTGAAGCGACCTCACTCCCTCTCCCTCCGGGGGAGGGCGGGGGTGGGGGGTCGCTTGATGATAGCGGGAATGCGTCAGAGGATGCCCTCACCCTAACCCTCTCCCGAGGGGAGAGGGGACAAGGTAGTGGCTTCGATCCAGGCATCGGCTTCCCGCCCGAGGACATCATCTTCGACCCCAACATCTTCGCCATCGCCACGGGTATCGAAGAGCACAACAACTACGCGGTGGACTTCATCCAGGCCTGTGAATGGATCCGCAAAAATCTGCCTTACGCGAAGATTTCCGGTGGCGTGTCCAACGTGTCGTTCAGCTTCCGGGGCAACGAACCGGTGCGCGAAGCGATCCACACCGTGTTCCTGTACCACGCTATTCATGCGGGCATGAACATGGGCATCGTCAATGCGGGGCAGCTCGGTGTGTACGAAGAGTTGCCAAAGGACTTGCGCGACGCGGTGGAAGACGTGGTGCTCAACCGTCATCCCGATGCGGGCGAGAAACTGGTCACGCTGGCGGAGAACTTCAAGGGCGGCGGCAAGGAACAGGTCGAAGACCTGGAATGGCGCAACGGCACAGTGCAGGAACGCCTCACCCACGCGCTGGTGCGCGGCATCACGACCTACATCGTCGAAGACACGGAAGAGGCGCGCCTGCAAGCCAGGTTCCCGGTCGAGGTCATCGAAGGTCCGCTGATGACCGGCATGAACGTGGTCGGCGACTTGTTCGGCGCGGGCAAGATGTTTTTGCCGCAAGTGGTGAAGTCCGCACGCGTGATGAAGCAGGCGGTGGCGCATCTCATCCCCTACATCGAAGCTGAAAAACTGCGCTCGGGAGATACCAGCACCAAGGGCAAGATCGTGATGGCGACGGTAAAGGGCGACGTGCACGACATCGGCAAGAACATCGTAACCGTGGTGTTGCAGTGCAACAACTTCGAAGTGGTGAACATGGGCGTGATGGTGCCCGCCCAGCAGATCCTCGATGCCGCGCGCGAACACAAGGCCGACATCATCGGCCTGTCGGGCCTCATCACGCCGTCGCTGGAAGAGATGGCGCACGTGGCGAAAGAGATGGAGCGCCAGGGCTTCACGATACCGCTGCTGATCGGCGGCGCGACGACTTCGCGCGTGCATACGGCGGTGAAGATCGAACCCAATTATCCGAGCGGGCAGACCGTATATGTAGTCGATGCTTCGCGTGCGGTGGGCGTGTGCAGCAATCTGTTGAGCCTGACCTCGCGCCATGAATACATTGCCGGGATCAAGAATGATTACGCCGCAGTGCGTGAAAAGCACGAAGCCAGAAAAAGCAATGCGGCTTATGTCACCCTGGCCGACGCGCGCGCGCACGGGCTGAAAACAGACTGGACGCAATACACACCGCCCATACCCAGGCTGCTCGGCGTGCAAAAACTGGAAAACTATCCGCTCGACACCCTCGTGGATTTCATCGACTGGTCGCCGTTTTTTAACGCATGGGAACTGGCCGGACGCTACCCGAAGATATTGGACGATGAAGTGGTGGGCGTGGAAGCGCGCAAACTATTCGCCGATGCGCAGGCCATGTTGAATAAGATCGTCAAAGAGAAATGGCTCACTGCCAACGCCGTGTTCGGCCTGTTCCCTGCCAACACTGTGAACAGCGACGACATCGAGATCTACACCGACGACACTCGCGACAAGGTGGCGATGACCTGGCACAACCTGCGCCAGCAAACCAAGAAACCTGCCGACATTCCGAACTACTGTCTGGCCGATTACATCGCACCCAAGGACAGCAAGGTGAAGGACTACATCGGCGGCTTCGCCGTCACCACCGGCATCGGCATCGACGCGCGCGTGGCGGAATTCGAAAAGCAGAACGACGACTACAACGCCATCATGTTGAAGGCGTTGGCGGATAGATTGGCCGAAGCCTTCGCCGAACATCTGCACCTGCGCGTGCGCCGCGAGTTCTGGGGCTACGCCGCAGAGGAAGGCTTGAGCAACGACGACCTCATCGCCGAGAAATATCGCGGCATCCGCCCCGCGCCCGGCTATCCCGCCTGCCCCGAACACAGCGAGAAGGCCCCCTTGTTCGAGCTGCTGCAAGCCCCGCAGAACGCCGGCATCACCCTCACCGACAGCTACGCCATGCTGCCCACCGCAGCTGTCAGCGGCTTCTACTTCTCGCATCCGCAGGCGCAATACTTCGCCACCGGCAAGGTGGACAAGGATCAGGTGGCGGACTATGCCCAGCGCAAGGGTTGGACGGTGGAAGAGGCGGAGCGGTGGCTGGCGCCGGTGTTGAGTTACTAATGGGAAGAGTGCAGTAGTGTCCGGTTAAATTAGTCATTCTCGCCACGAAGGTCAATAACGGGTGGGTTTGTGGCGCAAATATTTTGGTGCCGATTTGAAATCAGTTTACCCATATTCCGGTTCAAGTAACGTCCAGTGGTCGATTCCGCTGGAGGTGAGCTA